>CAVKQP010000324.1:375-7917 GCA_963658165.1 Clostridium sp. CAG:302
TTGGCAATCATAACAATTTTCTCAATGAGATAATAACGGCGGGCGGTCCCTTGACAATAGGCGACCATAATTTTTTGAAATGCCGTTTGTGGCAAAGGTTTGGTGGAGAACTTGTCATAGGTAATTATAATTCTATAAATCAGCGCAGTGAGATAAGGGCAGATGAATTTGTGCATATTGGTTCCTATAATATGATATCTTACGATTGTAATATATGGGACACAAACACCCATAATATATATCCTCCGAAAGTACGGCGTGCAATTATGGAAGAACATCCTGACTTTATTGGCATTGAAACAGAACGTCCTATAACCTCACCTGTGTATATTGGCGATGATTGTTGGATAGGACGTTATGCTACTTTGATGAAGGGATGCCGGCTTGGAAACGGATGTATAGTAGCCTTTCATGCTTTCTTGTTTAAGGCAATTCTTCCTGATGGCACAATGGCTTATACCTCATACGAAATGAAAACTAAAAAAATAGATTAGAATGAATTACGTACATTTTATCATCACACGTTTCAACCTCCCAATTTTTAAGCAACGGGATTGTGGGGAAAGCGTAGACAACGTTAGTACTTCTTTTCTTGAAGAACGCTTCAAGTTTTTTGAGGAGTACTGTATGCCTTCTATTGCTAACCAGTCGTCTAAAAATTTCAAATGGTTGGTTATGTTTGACGTGAATACACCAGCTATATTTAAACAGCGGCTCGACCAATTGCACCGCCAATTTGAACAAATGATACCCTGTTATCTGGATATAAATGCATATGATTGGAACAACGAGGTGTATATGTCGGCTTATAAAGATTATTACAACAAGTTGAGCGCAAAAATTACCCCCCCCATATCTTCTCTTGATGAAATAGATGATTTTACGAAATGTCAATACATCGTGCTTCCGCAGTTTGTCCGCGACATGGTATTGCAAAACATCCCCACAGGACTACAGTATGATTACATTGTGACAACAAGATTAGATAACGACGATGCTTTGCACAGGGACTATGTTAAGAACGTGCAGTCTTTGATAGAGAAAGATTGCCAAAAAGTAATGTATAACTTTCTCTATGGTTATCAGCTAAACTTAAATGGCGGTATAGTTCAAAAATATTATTATCCCAATAGTCACTTTACAACATTGGTGGAGAGTAAGGACGATGTGTTTCGGAGTGCTTTCTATGGCGACCATCGTTTCGCTAGTTTATTGCATGAGGTAAAAGACATCAATATGAGACCCATGTGGTGTGAACTGTTGCATGGGAAGAATGTTGCCAATGTTGTTTCCGTAAGTTATAAGAACAGCATAATTGGAGGCTATTTGTCTTTCAAGAGTTCTGACTTTGGGTATAAAGGTGTTTTGCTTCATTTAAAAGACACGGTTAGATATGTCATGAAAATATCTACAATATTGTCCCTCTTGCGTTCTGTCAAGCATGAGATGTTGAGACTGTAACAATAAATAGTATGTTAGCAAATTTTCAAAATGCTTATTATGACGAAGGTTCCTTGGATCCTTTTGAAGAGCTAAACCAACAAATATACATTGTAGAGGTCCTAAAGGAATTGAAAAGGCAAATGCCAGACTTTGAGAATTACAATTTTGTTTTCTTTTCAGGTAATGCTGGTATGGAACCTCAAATGAAAATGTCCAACTTGCCCCACAAGATATTGATACAATGGGAAGACCAACTTGGAACAGAACCCTCCGAAGATGTGATAAAATCGTTTGATGTTGTTTTCAAAACGCATTTGAGATGTAAGAGCAAGCGGTATTCAAGTCTGTTCTCATATCCATTGGGGATACCCTATAAAATCAAGGAACAGCCTATTGTTTCCATGAATGAACGTAAGGTTAATGTGTTCTACGCTGGAAACCTCAATGACTGTCGTATCCCATTTTATCGGGTTTTTACCAAAAGTCAATTCAATGTAAAATCACTCATATCAAGATTCCTGTCTTTTTGGATGGGGCTGGTTTCTGAACGAGGGAAATATCGTAGTTGGAATTTGAGAATAAAAAGTTTGATTTTCAAATTGGGCTCTACGCAATTTGACGATTTGTGGAACGGCAGTATAATCAGGTTTACAAGAAGTTTTCAGGCAGGGTTTTCTCCTAAGGAATATGCCGAGATTTTGAGCCAATCCAAAATAGTGCTCTCTCCTTGCGGCTTTTTCAATACAGAGTGTTTCCGTTTTTATGAAGCGATGAGGCAAGGTTGCATTGTTGTCACAGAAAAGTTGCCGGAAACTGATTATTATAATCCGGATTACTATGTAGAGGTCGACAATTGGAGAAATATCGATAAGATTATTACACCCTTATTGAAAAATCCCAAACGTATGGAAGAGATGTCGCTTAAGGCTAAAAAATATTACGAGGATATTCTTTCTCCTAAGGGTGTCGCATCATATATATCACGAAAGATAAAGTCAATTTAGCCTCATGCAAATATCAATTATCATCCCCGTATACAATGCGTTGCGCTACTTGCAGGAGTGTATGGACAGTGTGTTGGCGCAGACTTTCGGCGACTTCGAGGTGCTCTTGGTGGACGACGGGAGTACGGACGGGTCGGGAGAGGCCTGTGATGGGTATGCGCGGCAGGACGGGCGCATACGGGTGTTTCACAAGGAGAACGGAGGGGTAAGCTCCGCTCGCAACCTCGGGCTGGACCATGCCCGCGGCGAGTGGATATGCTTCGCCGATGCCGACGACTGGTTGGAGCCGGACTGCCTTGAGACGCTCATGGCGCACGCCTCGCCGAAGGTGGACCTTGTGGTGGCGGACTTCGCTCCCTTTGGTAATGTGTTCGACACCGAGCCGTTGCCCGACCGCTATTATGCGCCCGAAGAATGGGGCACGTTTTGCGCTAACCATCTCAGAATCATGGCCTTGATCACTCCTTGGAACAAGCTTTTCCGTGCGGAGGTGATAAGGAAAAATAGCCTACGATTTGACACAAAGATGCATTTCAACGAGGACTATCTGTTCAACCAGATGTTCATCCTCCAGGCATTTAGGGGGGGCAGACGGCGCCGTCGAAACTGTACCACTGGCGGAACGAGGACGGTGCGTTCAAGTATGGCATGGGTATAGACGAGTATGTCTATACGCTTAAGGCTTTTGAGCGCTCCTTCGGCGCGCTGATGTCCAAATACCATTTCGATGAAGAGTACAGTCTGCACCGTGCCTATGTGTTCCACTCCGTTCGCTTGGTTTGCGGAGGTGCGAAGCTGAAGGCTTCCATCGGGAGTCTGCGGCATCTTAAGGAGAAATTTGAGGAGTTGAGACCAGTGGCGTTCCGCTTCACGAAAGGCGGAGCACCGAAGGTTCGTGTGCTGTTCTACCTCTTCCGCCACAGGCTCTATCTTCTACTCTACATCTATCTGAAATATATATTGTAAACAGAACTTTTTTGTCATGTTGATTTCTGTAATTATCCCTGTATACAATGTAGCCCCATACTACATCTATCTGAAATATATATTGTAAACAGAACTTTTTGTCATGTTGATTTCTGTAATTATCCCTGTATACAATGTAGCCCCATACTTACGGCGCGGGCTGGACAGCATTGTGGCGCAGGGAGGTGACGACTATGAGGTGATATTGGTCGATGACGGCAGCAAGGACGACTCGCCTGCCATCTGCGACGAGTACTCCAGCCGCTATCCCTTTGTGAAGACCTACCACATCCCCAACGGCGGCGTGGGACATGCCCGTAATTATGGCATAGACCGTGCGCAGGGGGAGTTCCTGCAATTCATCGACTCCGACGATTTCCTCGATGGAGGGCTTTACACCCGTTTCCGCGAGGTGGTCAGAGAGAACAACGACATCGATGCCTGTTTCTTCGGCCTGAAGGATGCCGATGGCGATGGAAACACAGTCTCCGAGGGACATTTTGTGAAGGAAGGACTGTATCGTGAAGAATTTGGAGCGGATGAAGAATATAGTTTGCAACGGCTCTATCTATCTGTAAAACAAGCGTTTTTGTTTTTTTTCCCCACGACGAAATTCTTTCGGAGGAGCATCGTGAAGGAGCAGAACGTGCGTTTCCGTGAAGACTTGCACTTCTTCGAGGACTACCTCTTCAACCTTCAGTACTTCTATCATGCCCAAAAGGTATATGCCATCGGGGACAAGGCATACTACAACTATGTACACCACCCGGGAGAACATCTCGGCGGCAAGTACACGCCCGCAAGCACCATTACGAGTGTGGCGGAAGAGATATACCGCCTGAGCGAGCGGTTGCCCAACGACGAGGCGTTCCACCGCTGCAACGTGCTGGAATACTATAACAACTTGCTTGGTGCGGTGGACAGCACCTACAATGCCATTGCCCACGGCAAAGAGGCAAAGCCCATGCCGTTCATCCGCCATTGGTTGGCTGAAATCCGTCGGCTCGGCTACCGCAAGGAGTTTGCCGCATACCTCGGAAGGCGTAAGTCGCTCCTTGCCATAGACAATGCCTTCTATGTCTACGCCATGCAGTGCGTCCGCGTGAGATTATTGAAGTTTTTAAGGAAGTAACATACATACACATATTCTTATGTACAAAGGTTATAAAATAGCAGTGAATACAGCGGCGGGGCGTCGCAGGTATATGCAGTATTTGGTGCCGTCCATCCTCCATTCCGACATTGTGGACCGCTACGACATCTGGGTGAACACCAACAACGGGGCGGACATCGAGTTTTTCAAACGGCTTGCCGCCGACTATCCCAAGGTACACTTGGTGTGGCAGCCCGACGGCGTGGTCAACGGCATCCAGTCCATCAACGCTTTCTACAAGGACTGTTGCGACGAGGACACCATCTATATGAAGCTCGACGACGACGTGGTGTGGTTTGAACCGCAGTTGTTCGACAAGATGGTGAAGTTCCGTGTGGACAATCCAGATTATTTCCTCGTCTCCCCTTTGGTCATCAACAATGCCTTGTCCACCTATCTGCTGCAGATACACCATAAACTGAAGCTTGACAGGTATTACGAATCGCGCTGCGCAGAATCTACCTTGTGGCAGAGTGGCTATTTCGCCACGGCACTGCACGAGTGGTTTATGGACAAATATCTGAAGACGAACCGTTATTCAGACCTCTATGTCGGCAGTCAGCCATGGGCGATGACACGCTTCTCCATCAACTGCATACTGTGGTTTGGCAAGGACATGAAGTCCTTCGGCGGTGTTGTCCCCGGCGATGATGAAGAGTACCTGTCGTGCATCAAGCCCACGGAGATGGGGAAGGCAAACTGCATCAACGGCGATGCCTTGATTTCCCATTTTGCCTTTGGGCCACAGCGCGAGATTCTCGACAAGTGTACCATTCTGGAAAAGTACGGTGAGATTCTCCATGAGCAGTGGAAAGTGGACGAAGGCTTGCATGCCATAGACGAGAACATCCAGCAGATGCTGAAGGACATCAAGAATCGTGAAGCCGAATATCTTGCCATGCCACCCATCTACAAACAAATAGTACACAAGGAGACCTTTGAAAAGAAAATCGGCAAGTATCTGCCCGCCCATGTGAGAGCGGCGATACGTGCTTATCAGACAAGAGAAAACAAAAACGTAAAGATCGATGGATGATAGACTGAAGAGCGGAATAGCCGCCATACGGTTTCCCATGGCGCTGCTCGTCGTGATGATTCACTGTAAGTTGAACCCCACAGACGAGTGGATACGTGGCGTGAACCACATTTTCGGGGGGGGGGTATTTCTCATGTAGCCGTTCCCGTGTTTTTCTTCCTCTCTGGCTTCCTGTTCCTGAGAGGGTGTGACGGTTGGCAGCAATACGGCGTAAAACTGAAAAAGAGAGTCAGAAGTGTGGTAATACCATACGTGGTGTTCAACCTCATAGCCATTGCCGTATATTGCGTAAAGGAGCATACGATGGTTGGCATCGGTGAGTTTTGGACGATGATGGTCGTCAGTCCCCAGGACTTCCCGCTGTGGTATCTGAAAATCCTCATGGTGATGTTTGTCACCGTAGCACCTTTGATGCTCCTTCGCCAAAGGTTCCTTGACATCGTGCTGCTTGTGGCAGTGTTGGCGGGGTATCTCGTGTATGGGTATGTGGAATCGCCATACGCCCAACTTTTGATTGGCAGCACATTCTTCACCCTTGGAGCGTTCTGCTGTAGATACAAGAGCGACCTGCAGGTGAAGCCCGCACTTTCCGTTTCGCTGTTTGTTCTCAGTGCCGTCGGCCTGTGGTGGCAAAGATATTGCGGAGCATGGGATGCCATCAGGTTTTTCAACCTTCCCGCCTGTCTGTTCGTCGTCTTCAACCTTCGCTTCGTTGGCAAGGCAAAACGACTATCCGCTCTTTCCCGATACTCATCCTTCATCTACTATACCCACACGATACTCGTCGGCGGCATGGTGGTAAGTGTCTTGAACCGCCATTGCTGCAATGTGTTGGCAGACTTGGCCGCCCCCTTCATCGTGTCGGCGATACTGATAGTGATTTATGAAATAATGAACCGCCTATGCCCACGTTTGTTGGACGTGGCAATAGGACGGTAACAGACAAAAATAGAACAACATGTTATACACTCATTACGATTATCTCATAGTCGGCTCCGGCCTCTTCGGAGCCACTTTTGCACATCTTGCCCACAAGCAGGGCAAGAAATGCTTGGTGATAGACAAGCGTCCGCAACTGGGCGGAAATGTCTATTGTGAGAAGATGGAAGGTATAAACGTACACAAATATGGTGCGCACATCTTCCATACGTCCAACAAAGAGGTGTGGGACTTTGTCAACTCCTTGGTGGAGTTCAACCGCTACACCAATTGTCCCGTAGCCAACTACAAGGGAAAGCTCTACAATCTTCCCTTCAATATGAACACATTCTACCAGATGTGGGGCGTGACTACGCCAGAGGAAGCGCAGAAGAAAATAGACGAACAAAAGGCTTCGTTTAGTGAAGAGTTAAGAGTGAAGAATGAAGAATTGGGGCTGCCCAATGAACCGCACAATTTGGAGGAACAGGCAATGCTTCTCGTAGGTCGTGACATCTTCGAGAAACTCATCAAGGAATATACAGAGAAACAGTGGGGGCGCAAGTGTACGGAACTTCCTGCATTCATTATCAAGCGTCTGCCCGTCCGCATGATTTTCGACAACAACTACTTCAACGACAAGTACCAGGGCATCCCCGCAGGAGGCTACAACAAGTTGATAGAAGCTTTGCTCGATGGTATCGAAACGCAAACCGATGTAGATTTCTTCCATTCAGAATATAAGGACTGGCAGAAGTTTGCCGACAAGTTGGTTTACACTGGAGCCATAGACGAGTTCTTCGGCTATAAGTTGGGCAAGCTCGACTGGCGTACTGTTTCGTTCAAGACGAGAGTAGAGGATAAGCCCAACTACCAGGGCAACGCCGTGGTAAACTACACGTCACATGATGTACCCTATACCCGAGTAATCGAGCACAAGCATTTCGAGATGTTCGGTCAAGAGGTCTACGACTGCCCCAAGACCGTCGTCAGCGAAGAGTATTCCACCGAATACAAGGAAG
>CAVKQP010000325.1:0-7082 GCA_963658165.1 Clostridium sp. CAG:302
CTATTGCTCTTACTCTCTATCTCCACGATTTCCCATGCCTTATGCTCGTTTCCGTCACTACCAATAAAAGAAGCGGAAATAAGAGCTTGCCCGGCATTGTCGGGGTTGGATAGCCAGTTATTGATACTCGAAAAGATTTCACCTTGTATCTGCGCCATAGACTTCTTCTTAGCTTCTTTATCCTGCTGGTTATAGAGCCTTTGCAAATACTCTTGATGGATATAAATAACACGTCCAATGATGTTGCTATTACGCTTGCGTGTGAGTCTATCATCCATGATGGTAAACGCATACTCAAAGATACTCCCAGCAAAGATGGAGTGCCAAAGTGCATCAGCATAGTAGGGGCCGCCGAAATCACGAGGTGACATGATGAATCGGGTAGGGCGGTTTTTTCTGTTCACTCGCTGTTGGCGAGCTTCACGCACCTTGCGCTGCAAATCCTTTACTGCCGTTGTGGTGGGCAAGTATGGGATAGCTGCAATCTTGATGTCCTCGGGTTTCAAAGTACCACAATACTGCGTAGCATCAAGCCAACCATTAGAAATATAGGCATTATTTATGCGATAATTGGAATCCATGCGCTCCAGTCGAGTCGTGAAGATACTTCTATGTTTGAGACCTATCACCTTGGGAGTCCATTGCGATGTGGGTACAGGCGCACCGTTCTCGCCCAGTTGCCTTTGGTTGAGTTGTAACTCGGCAAAGCATTGCGACATAAGAGCCATGTCGCCAGCCATATCAAGAAACGTTTGCATCAGGTCGTTATCGCCAACAAACTGTTGCACATCTTTGTTTGTTTGTCTCCAATTGTCGAGTTCTTTTCTCAAAGAGGCGATTTCCTCTGTGCCTTCCATACCATTATTATAAAGGTCACGAATTTGCCCATTGAGTAACACGCCAGCCGTTTCGTAAGGGATGTATTTCTCCGTGATATTACCCCCCACATACTGCGTATAGTGATATTTTGGCTTAGGACCATGACCAACGAGAATGCGCTTGATGAAATCTATGCCAGCAGCCGTGAATGGTGACATACGGGAAAGCATCCATACCAAGTTGGGCAAACGATTGTTGATGCCCCATTCCATGAAGCCCAAGCCATCTATGCCAACACCTTTTGGCTTGGCAAGGTTCTCACCACCACTTGAAGCAAAGATAGTAGAAATCTGCCGACGTGCAGCAGAACCAGTAGCTGTACCATTAGAGGCCATACCAGCATTACTGATAAGCATATCGTGAACATAGTCGTTCCAAGAGAAGACCTTGCCACCTCGCCCCGGGTTGATAAACTCGTCTGGGCGAACCATATTGTAGCCTGCTTTCTTCAACTCCTCACTACGATCTTGGAGTTCATTTAAGTTCGAGACTGTGTTTGCCATCTTGTTTTAGCTTTTTATATTATTGTTCAAAATCACTTCTTAGACCTTATCTTTTCCATCTCCTCGTTCTCCTTGGAGAGACGTTCGAGGTGTTCCAACACCAAGGAATAACTCTGGTTGTTCACTTGGTCTTCTGTAAGCCCCGCATACTTCTGCATCGTAGCTGTGGTGGCTGTATATATCTCCAACGGACTGCCGGGCTTCCTCTTGCCAGTGGATTGCACCTTGAAGACGTGTGGGAAACGCTTGCTCAGTGCGTTCATGATGCCTGTCCACCAGAAGAGAACCACTTGCCACTGGGTCTCGTTGAAGCCGCGGAAGTAATCAGCGTTCTCGCTACACTGACTGCTGTCATAATGGAAGTCATACCTCACCATGCCCGTATTAGCGTCAATATACTTCGTCTTTCCGTTGAAGATGGTGGCAAGGAACATCGACTTCGATAGTCTCACATTAGCCGTCTGCTTTTCCATCTGCGCTTTCGTAAACGTGCCCTTTTCCGTCATCTTGACAAGCGAGTTACTGAGCTGCGTGTAAGTCTGCATCATGTCAGAAGCAAAACGATATTGTGCCCAGGAAAAGCCATCCAAATCAGGATGTGGACCACGAAATTCTTTCTTCCTCGAAAACCAACTATTTGATTTCTTCCTTTTAACTGCATCATAAGGGAAAAGAGTCAGATACATTCCGTTATTGTTATCAAGCCAACCTAACACATCGGCTCCTTGCGCCATGTACTTTGCCGTACCCTTGTCCTCGATTTTCGCCTTGGGCGACAACCAATAGTTGACTTGCCAAAGATAAAGCGGGAAGGGTCCCTTATCTCCCTTCATTCGACAAAGGTAATATTGCTTCTCATTTGGCAATGATGTGTCGATACCCTCCACAATCTCCAGTCCCGAAAGGGCGAAGAAAAGAGCCACCTTCACTTTCTGCATAGAGAACGAATGATAGCGATCTTGTCGCTCCACCTGCTCACGCATTACATCAGCAATTAGCTCCAGTTGCTCAGTAGTACAACCGTTCCAATGCTTAGGGAGAATGATATTTACCTTCTTTACCATGTGATTACGTTTCCTCGATTATCCACTAAAGACCCATATTTGATTGCATTCAGTCTATTTAGCCAGCCATTGATAAACCTCTTTTGTGAAGGACGCGCCTTTACGATGCTTTCAAGGAACTGCTTGCGACGTGCCTTGATTCTATCGAATAACACAGATGGACTCTGCTTGTTGATAGCTGCGATGGTTTGCTTTCCTACAATACCATCCGCTTTCACACCCACCATCGACTGCACAATGGCAATACCAGGCGAACCGCTTCCCCAAAGCCAGTCCACAAGGATGTTGGCAATGCTTTGGTCTTTGATTTCGTCGGCTTTCCAACGGTTCCAATAGCAACGGCGCATAATCTCGGTAGCGTCTTTGTCTGTGATAAGTTTCAAATCGTCCACATCAATGTCGCCGTCACCATCCTTATCATAGCCTTGCTGCTTCCATGTAGCAATGGTAACACCCTTGTTGGTGGCTCCTCCCCTGTCCAATGGGTCGTTTACGAAACCACCCTCAAAGGAAAGGATGAACTGTGCGAGAGGTTGTATCTTTGCCATATATTTATCCTTTATTTTAATTCGTTGTTTGATAGGGCAAAGATAACTAATTTCGTTGGTAAGAGGGGGACAAAACGATTTTCTACACAAAAAACTCCCCGACACCTTACCTACAAAAAGGCTCGGTGTCGGGGAGTGATAAAGGTATTTTTCCAAGTTTAAAACTCTGTTGCAATTACTCTGTTGCCTTGTTGGCAAGAAGTGAATCCCAACCGCCACTCTCTGGCTCCGTAACATAGAGGTTAGGGTAATTCACACTCGACAACTTAGCCTCGAATGTGGTGCTGCGGTCATCATCGCTCTTGGCACCTGTATCTGACTTGATACCGCCCGAATCAAACTTCACCTTGCGGTCAGGATCATACATAATCTGTGACTTGCTATTGTCCTTGACAACGATGAAAATATCACGGTTGTTGATGGCGCGAGCCAACTTACCAGCAGCTTCGTTAACGGAATCAATACCGAAATTGCAAGTCAGCTCAAAGCCCTTGCGATGACCAAGTGAAGAACCCTGAATCTGGTTGGTATCATCCTTACACTCCACCTTGTAAAGTCCCTTGCCAGTCTTAAACACAGGAGTAGAGTAAGTGTTCTCGGTTGCGGTAAGTGGACTTTCCAACTCGCTCTTCAAGCCAAGATATACATTAATGCCAAGACCCGCACGGTTCTCCAAGCACTCAGCATCATTGAGTACATCCTGGAGTTGTGGGCACGTTACTGTTTCTGCCATAGTCGTATATGTTTTTAATGATTGAAAATGAAAGGCGACGGGCACCGTATTCCGTCAAGTCAGGCGACCGTCGCCGGGAATTTATAGAGTTTTGGGTACACCCCGATTAGCCCTTCTTGAAGAAAGCAGTCACACCCATGTTCATGCCAGTGGCAGTGAGCTGAATCTTCTTGTCGGTCTTACCGTTGCTCCAGTTGACGAACTTGTAGTTAGTACCGTCGGTAGCCTCCAAGGTCAGCACCTGATTAATGCTTGTCTCCACAGGAGCAGAGTACTCGGTATCGTTCACCTTCACCTTGCCATCAACCTCACCACCATCGGCAGCGGCGATTGTTACAACAAGGTTTGTGTTGTCGTAGTCACCAGCCACATAGTCGGTAGAAGCAAGTGAACCATCCGACATACAGAAGGCGTACTTAAATGGATTCTTTATGCCAGCACCCTGGATAGACTGAATCTGGAACTGAATCTCACGCATATCATCGTCAGTGCCAACCTTTACGCCTACATAGGTTTGGTTGTTGAGAGTGTCAACGCCATAGGCGAAGTTCTTGTCGATGGTTGCATACATACGGTCGCCCTCGCCGAAATCAGCCACAGGACAGATAGTAACGCGTGAAAGACCTGGCAAAACGAAGTTGCCACCGTCCTCATACTCTACCTTGAAGTTGCCGTGGAACTTGTTAGCATAGCCAGCAGCGATGTTATAAGCGGTTGTCTCGCTCATATATACATGGGTGTTAGCCTTGCGCAAACGTGCGTCCCACTTGCGGTGCCAAGCGATGAAGTTGTCGTAAGGAGTAGAATCATCGGTGCTTGCAGGCTCACTGATTGCCTCGCAAGGAATCAAGTTGCCGTTTGCCTCACTGATAAGACCATCCTCAATGTCGTGCTTCACGCAAGTATGGAAACCATCGTAAAGTGCCAAAGCCTGCTCAGAAGCAGGGGTACTCTCGTTGCCATTGTCGAGGTCAATGTCGCCATGCCACAGACAAGCAGTGAGGTTGTCGGCATAGTTGGTCAACACAGCTGTTGCAGCCTCGGTAGAAAGAGGGTACTGACCCTGTGCGTCTGTGCCGAGTACTGTCTCAACATAGCGGTCGATGCCATCTGTGAAGTGATCCCAAGCCAGTTTGCAGGTAATAGTGCGCTCCTTCAAGAAACCCACCTCGCTGTCAACCTTGGTGTGAACGTCCTTGCGACGTGTAGTGCCACCCTTGCGAAGCAAGATGTGGAAAGTTCTCTTAAACTGAATGCCGCTCACGATGTCGATACCGAGGCGGTCCATCTCAGCTGCATCGGTGTAGCCTGGACCCATAAGAATCTCCTTGCTCACCTGCTCGGCAACGTGCTGCAAAGCCTCGATGCCAATAAAATCTTTAGGTGTTGCTGCCATAATTTCGTTTGTTTTTTAATGAATGAAAAGAATGTTTTTGTTTACGCTATATTTATGCCTCGCCACGTTTGAACCGCTCGAAAGCAGCCTTGCGCTCAGCATTAGTCTTGTAAAGGGATGGGTCAAACTCTCGGAGAGTCTTCACCTCTGCGCCCTCACCATTGTTTTCGGGAGCATTGCCAGCGTCGGGGGCATCACCTGCATCCTCATTGAGGGCTGCAATCTGTGCATCCTTGTCTGCCAAGTTCTGCTCTGCCGTAGCGAGTGCATCCTTTACATTAGCCAGTTCCTCGTTGGCTTCGGCAAGTGCCTTTTCTGCGACTTCCTTAGCTTCCTGAACGGCTGTCAACTGTGCGGAGATGTCATCATACTTGCCCTGCATATCTGCGAGGGACTGCTCCGCCATTGTGGCTCTCTGCTCTGCATCGGCCACCTTCTGCTCACCAACATTAAGATTGGCTTCAAGAGCATCAAGAAGTGGTGCATTCATGAATGCTCCTTCCTCTCTAACCTCTATCTCGCCTTCCTTCAAGCCGCAAGCAGCATTGATAAGTGGATAGTTTGCCATATTGATATTTTGATTAGAATTGTTCTCATCTGGATCGTCATCCGCAGGGATTTCCACTTCTGGCTTCTCCTCGGGCAAAGTGTCGGGCACCTCTTGCTCCTCGTTCTCCGTTGTTTCACTGTAGAGGGCAAAACAACGCTGTACGCAATCAAAGAATGTAGATTGTCCGTCCATCAGAACACCCACCACGTTCTCTGCATCGAACACCTTGCCATGCAAATGCTCATCGGTGGCATTGGGACAAGACTTCTTAACATCAGCTCTAAACTCCACGCCCAAGTCTGCCAGTTCTTTCACCAGCTCCTCAGTATCACCCTCGTTGGCAATGTCACGGAATGAACGGTTCTTGTCGAAACTCTCGGGGTCGTAAAGCTCATGATAAGTCTCATCGGTAAACTGGTTCTTACTGCCGTCTGCCTGTGTGTAGAAAGCAGCCATCACACCGATGCAACCCACTTGGTCTTTTGGGTGCATGAAATATCGCTCGTCGCAAAGACTGGCGAGATACATTCCCGCACTGGCACACATACCATCCACGAAAGCGATGACGGGCTGTCCAAGAGAACGTGCATACTCGATTGCCTGCTGATAGTCATTCTTAGCCCAAGCGGAACCTCCAGGAGTATCAATGATGAAGATGTGGCCACGACACAAGGGATGATTAGCTGCCTGAATCATCATGTCTCTGTGGTGAACACTACCATAGGAGCAACCGCCACCATTGCGAGTAATGGGCCCGTCGATAGTCAGCACAGATACAAATGGAAAGTCTTGCTCATTCTCCTTGTTCAAGGCATAAGTACCCTTTACCGCCAAACCATCCTCGGAAATCTGATATTCCTCGGGGTAACAGATAGAGCCATCAGAATCCACAAGCGATACATAGCCACTATTTCTCTCGGGCTTGCCAAATGCGATGTGCGCATTCAGGTTCTGCTCGAAAGCCTTGCGAATGCCATGTACGAAGTCGGGACTGACCATCCATTTCTTTTCTGTCAGGATTTCATAAAGTCCTTTCATCAGATTAATAAATTTTTCGTTTTACGATGTTATCCTAAAAAACAATCCTCTTTACCCAGGAATGTCTCATTAAATTCTGTTGGCAAAGGTAATACAAAAGAAACCGAAAATAAGGACAAAAAATATCGCCATCTTCACAGACAGCGATATTCACTAATAGAAATACAAAACTTAATTAATAATGTGACTTAAAAGCTCAGTTCTCTTTAAATGTGATAGGTATCAAATCAGACATTGCCTTGGTAGTTGCCGCAACCGTATAAGTCTCGGTGTTGCTCTGGTTGGTTAACGAGGGTAGGAGAGAGAACGTGTTGGGCAAGGTATAGCAAAGATGGTACGTTCCATCTTGCTTGCGAAGCACGATGTAATAG
>CAVKQP010000326.1:0-7052 GCA_963658165.1 Clostridium sp. CAG:302
TTTCTTGCTCCATTTTGAAGAGCAATCCGGCCTCGCCCACATACTGCATCTTGTCCCAGATGGTGGAGAGCAGCCGCTGCATGGGTTTGTCCAGTTCCGCCATCAAGGCTTTGAGCAACCGCTTGTTGCCGGGCATGGCCTCGGCAAGCACCAAGTGGCTCTTGGTGATGACGGGGCGGTCGGCAGCATCGATGCTCATCTCGCCATAGCTGCGCTGCGCACGCAGCCAAAGGCTGAGGGCGGCAATCTGCAGGGCACGAGGGTCTATCTCGCAACCATAGATATTGTTTTCCAGAATGAGGCGTGGCACCTCACGGCGAAACGACTCCCGCGTGTGTATCTCACGGTAGCGGTGCAGGAGCGATGGCTGATGGTCCCAAGCGTCCATGTAGATATACTCCATCACCTCATAGAGATACAAGCCGAAGTGCATGGAGCCGCAGGTGGGGTCGAGCGAGAGAATCTCCGTAGGCTCCTTCAGCTTGCGCTCCTTCAGCTCCTCGCCCGGTCGGCGAATCATATATCGGCACTGCTCCTCGCCGATGCGGCTCTCGCCACGAGTCATCTCATACCAGATGCGCCCCAGGGAGTTGTCCGTCAGGAAGCGCACCACATATTCGGGTGTGAAGAACTGGTTGCGCACCGCCATCTCACGGCTGTTGCGGGGCTTGTTGCTCTCCTCGCGCATGCGGCGGCGCTCCTCCAGCGAGTTGTAGTCCTGAAACATCCAGCCCAGCGTCTCGTCCTCCTGCCAGAAGTTGACGGTGGTGCCGTTCTGCTCGTCATACCACGCAGAGAACTGTTCGCCATTGATCAGTTCGAGCAATTTCAGCAGCGTGTTCTCATCGGGAAAGAGCAAGGCATAAGGCGAGAAACGGTCGAACACCGCCGGCAGCTCCACGCTCAGTTCGTCGCAGACGCTGAGCAGATACCAGCGGTAACGCTCGTAGCGAGTAGCTCCCGAGAGCTGCGCCACGGAGTCGTATGACACGAAGCCGGCAGAGTCGTATCCCATGCGCACACTCTCCAGTATGAGGTCGCGCTCCTCACACATGCGTAGGGCGCAGAAGCGGTTGAGCTGGGTGAAAGCCTGTTCGGCAATGAGCTGGCCCACGGCAGTGCGAGCCTTGTTGTCGTCGGTATTGGGCAAGGTTGCCTCGATGTGGGCAAGACGGTCGCGCAGCATGCGGGCAGTGTGCACGATGTCGGTGTCCTGACAGGGCAACTGCTCCACGGGTATGGTGTGGCCGTCGTCAGCCCAGATGCCGTAGTGCTGTTGCAGCAGTTCGGTCATGTTGCCCATGAGCAGCTGCTTGGCAGCCACCACAAAGCGTTCAAGTATTTTCTTTCCGTTCTGAGAAATCATTATGGCAGGATTGTGTTTAGTGACTTAGAAATTGAACTCCACCGGCGAATTGTCGTCCACGGTGTCGAGCAGTTTTACGAGTTGGTCGATGACCTGCTGCAGTTCGGCACGCGAGGTGATGCGGTGCTTCACGCTGACACGCGTCGGCTTTGTTTCAGGCTCGTGCGCGGTTGTCGTGCCCGTTCCGTCGCCCGTGTTGTCCTCGTCGCTGCCATTGCCGGTTGTTGCGGTAGAGGACGACGATGTCGTTGTAACCGTTACCGCCGGCTTGTTGGCAACTTCCATCTGGCTCACCCTTTGTCTGATGCTGCTCACTTGTCCCATGGGCATGTAGTAAGCCGTGTATTGGTTGACCATGTCGCGCAGGTTTTCCAGACTTGCCCCGTGCTTGTCTACCGACAGTTGGCCGAGGCTGGCAGTGATTTCCGAAATCTGACTCTCGCTGAGCTGGCGGTTTTGTGCGTCGGCAAGAATCTCCTCGGCAGTTAGGTTGAGCTGATTGTTGCTCTGCGTTTCAAACTCGATGCAAGCCTCGTGCAGATAGGAGTCGAGCGTGGCACGGAGGTCGGTTATCTCCGAGGCGATGTCGTTGAGTGCGGCGTTGCCGATATATTCGTTGTACATCTGGTGCACATTGTCCACCTTCTTTCTGAAGTCGGCCAACTGCCCCAACTGCGGCAGGGTGGCGGCATCGTCGATGAGCTTGTGCATGTGCTTGATGTGGTCGATGAGTCCCGACTGCGCGGCACACTGCAACATATCCATGGCATATTTCAACGCCTTGGGACATTCGTTGTCTTTGCTCAGCAGATAGGCGGCGTCGCCACCCTCGCTCTCCATGATGCGGTTGGCATAGTCGATGGCACGGCTGATGGTGGAGAGACCTGCCAAATGGAGCAGTTCGAAGTCTTTCTGCAGGGCGGCGAACTTGTTGATGTTCATCTTCACCTTGCTGAAAGCCTCCTTGGCTATCTGGTCCTTGACAGGGGCTATGCGCTTGCCGCTGCCGAAGATCGAGGTGACCTGCTTGGCGGCAGCCAACAATTCTGCCGGCGAGAGCGCCCCCTCGGTGTTGAGTTCGATGCTGATTTTGGCAAACGAGTTGTTGTTGGCCATCGCCGTAACTGCCATGTCGCCAAACACCGTGACGCTCTTGCCCGCCACACGAATCAGGATGATGCCGGCCTTGAGCATGAGGGCGGTGATGTAGCGAAGGGTGTCCTTGCTCCATCCGTAAGGCATCGCCTCAAAATGGCGTGTGAGTTCTGAGCCGGAAAGGTCGCCCTTGGAGGCGATGTAGTCCTTTATTTCCACCACGGCATCGTGGGCGGTGTCGATGCTGCCGTCGGTCTTGTTGACAATCTTGAGCGGATTGAGCGAGTCGGGTAGCGTAGTGAGGTCGGCATAGGCGGCAAGTTTGTTCACGCAGTCGGCCTTCATCGAGGCAGATGCCATGGGGTATTTGTCGAAAATCTTCTCCGCAATGCCCTTCATGGCCACCGTCTTCACGGTCTCGGCGTTCACTTGTTGGGGCGAGCCGCGGAAGATGACCTCGCTGTTGGCCTGGGCTTCGCGCAGGATGCGCAGGAGCTGTTGCTGCTTCTCGTCGGCAAGGTCGCTCTGTGCACGGAGGTAGGTCTGTATCTCCTTGTTGGTCTCGTTCTGGTGACGGTTGCGTATGGTCTGGCTCTTCACAATCTCCTGAAGCAGCTCCTCCTTGTCCTTGCTGAGAGTGCAGAGCCAATAGAGCGTATTGTTGTTTTCGGGACGTGAGCTTTCGATGAGCAGTTGCTTGTGAACATCAGGGAAATGCGTTCCCGACACGAAGCGCACGTTCATCTTCAGGCTCGACGTGGGATAGATGGTGTATAGCTTGTTGTGCTCCGACAGTTCCACACCAACGCCGAAGGTAAGGCTGGAATATACGTTCACCGTGGGTTGCGGCGAGAGCATGTCCTTCAGCAAGCGTTGCATCACCTCGGCTTTCTCGGCATCTTTGGGCACAATCTTGCTACGCTCCTCACGTATGCCGAGGATGGCATTGGTCATAAACTGGTATTTGCCTTCCACCTCCTGTAGGGTGAGACCTTCCTGCTGCGAAATCTCGTCGATGAGTTCGCGCACCCTTGCCTTGTCGAGTTTGCCGTTCACCTGATTGTTGAGCAGGGCACAGACATTGTCGAACGACAGGTTGAAGTCGTCGAGCAATTGCATCACGGCGATGGTCTTGCAAATGCGCACGGCCAGTTCGTTGCCTGTGTACATTCTTACAGCCTTGTCGGCGGCATACACGATCTCCTTGGCGGCGTTCTTATTCATATCGTCGTGCAGGATGTCGTAGAAATGTTCTGGTCCGGCAAGCTGCCCGATGGTAGCGTCAGCCAAGTGGTTATCCACCAGGATGTCGCGGATGAGCCTAATGACGGAACGCAAGCCCACGCCACCTGTGCGGCTGGCCAGTTTCTGCAAGAGCGAAAGCAGGATGTCGATGTGTACGGGGAGGAACGGGTAAAGGTTGGCAAACGACTCTTCGGTGAGCAGTTGGTTGTAGATGCTGCGCTCCTGCAGAGCAAGGTGGGTGTTGAGCTTGAGCACGCCTTCGTTTTGCTGGAACAGTTTGACAAGATAGTCCTTACCTTCCTTCGACTTTCCCAACAGTCGCTTGGTGATGATTTCCTTTATGTCGTTGGCCTCGATGTCAACCTTGATGGGGAAACGGTCGTTTAAACAGAATAGGTCACCCGAATTTAATTGCGCTTTCGGATCGTCTTCTGTAAGGGTTTGCTGCGCAGTTCCGATTACCCATACCTTACCACGGAATTCATCCTTGAAAGTCTCCATCATTCCTTGAACATTATTAATGAGGTTTTTGTCTGGAGCTATATACTTTCCTAACTCATCAAGCACGAATATGATGTTTTCCTTACCAGTCTTGTTCTTTATGAGATTGTATAGACGATTGAAACGTTCTTTCTCATTAAGGGCGCTATTTAGATTGACATTATTATAGCTGTCACTATCGGCGAAAAAAGCAGGCAACAAGCGTGGTGCAAACTCTGCTGCAAACAGGTTAGCTATCAAATCGTTGCTCTCCACATCCTGCCACCGTTTATGTTTCTCTTCTTCCACGAGACGGCAAAATTCATCATACTTGCCCTCCGAATGAAGCAAGTCAATAAAAAACATGACTTTTTGGTCTGTGCATTTGGTGATGCCCAGCAGTTTGAGGGTCTCAAAATAAACAATATCACTCACCATCGATATTCTACCGGCGGTAGACTGCGTGCTGAGGTCTATCATCACCACTTCGGGGTTGTTGCGGTTGATGATGGTGTGGTGCATCTGTGTGATGCGTGTGTCGTTGATGCGACTCATCAGGCGGTCGCCGAAAGTGACACCGTCTATCATCAGACTCTTGTCGAACGACAAACCCAAGTATTTGGCAAACGAACTCTTGCCCGAACCATAGAAGCCGGAAACCCATACGCCGACCTCCTTGCTCCCGTTGTCGAACGACTGCTGAAAGTCTTCCAGCACATCCTCATAGTTGTCGTGCAGTTTGTCTGTTACCACATATTCTCTCACCTCCGCCTTGAGGTCGTCGGCGGTCTTGGCTCCGAAAGTGACCACGCTCTCAATGTTGCGATTGAGTTGCTTGGTGGGGTCGAACAGTTCTTGTATCTTGTGCATATCTTATATCCTCTTGTTTTTTAGAAGTTGATGGAACGGTAGTTGCCGTCCTGATTGTATATTCTCATGAAAGAACGGGCCGTGCCCTGTGTCTCTCCGGGGTAAAGAACCAACATCGGAACACGGATGCGGTTGTATATCTTGTTCTCAATGACACCGATCATATTGAACGGATGGAGCATCTCCAAGTCTTTGATAATCATGAGCGGCTGTTGCTCGGTGGCAAATTCTTCCTGCAGGTCGAGCAGTGCTTGCTCAATGCATTCGCTGGTTTCCACCTCCTGCTTGATGCTGGTGTACAACTGTGATTCTTTTACGCTCGGCGATGTCCAAAAAGTCAAATACTCATGAGAATTGACAAACTTGTCGAGTATCGCTCCGATGGACACAACATGTGTGGTGAACTGGTGATAGGCTGCCTTTGGCAGAATAAACGAATCGATGAGGCTGCGCACGACAAACGCATCCTCAGGGTCGTAAACCATATATACTATCGGGCTGTAGCCGGTAGGCGAAAGTTTGCTCGGCGTCTTGAGATAGCGCAAAGCCTTCTCTATCTTGTCTTCATATTGCTGCATTGATAAAGTCCTCCATTGATTGATGGTTCCACGATATGGTGAGCAGTTCTCCCGAACACTGTGCAATGTATCCGCCCTTGATGTTTTGCTCCATAATGCGCTGTTGCACTGCGTTGCGGTCAAGTCCAAAGAGTTGCCAGTCTTCATGGTTCCAGATGGCCATGTCGGACAATCCGGCAAAATGGAGTTCGTGCATGAGGTAAAGCACCGTGAAATTGCTTATTTCATACGGCAGGATATCTCCCCGAGTGTTCAGCATGTCGAAATCTGTCAGCACCGACTTTATGTAGGTTGCCTGACGCCTTTTTACCGAGTCGCCCCATTTGGCAAGCCCCTGTTCTACGATATTGCCTACGAAATTGTCAATAACCTTTCGTTCCAACCGTTGGACATTGTTCTCGCGAAGGGGGTTGAGCCGTGAGAGAATGAAGTCGTACATGATGGCATTCTCACGGGCGCAGTAAATCATGAGCAACTGCTTGAACTGCGACAGCAACAAACCGTGCTCACGAATGGTACGCAACCAACAAACCACCTTGGGGTTGTGCTTCATAAATCGTGGGTAGAACACCAACTTGACAATGTCCATGCTGCGCAGGTCGGAACATTTGGCAAGGAGGTTAGAGTTATGGACATGCTGTGCAAGAGAATCCTTCGTAGTATTCTCATCGCAGATGGACAGAAGCGACAATGTTTCTTCTATCAGACCGCATCCCTTCCCCAATGCATAGGTATAGTTCGTATTCCTTGTCATAACATGTACGGATAGGATTTGACATTTTTCGCAAAAGAATACTTGTAGTGAGCCGCACAAAGTCGAAGCACCTTGTCAAGACGTTCCATACGGAAGGTTCCGATGTTGACAATATCGAAGCTATGGTCTGTGATGATGGTATCCATTTCCTGCAAGTAAGCGTTTGCGTCGCCCACCATCAGAGACAAGTCCAGTTCTTCGGCTTTCAAGTGTTCCATGATTTCCTTTTCCACCTGTACCGGTAAGTTGAACAGTGAATACGCTTCCCCGGGGAACATGTTATGCTCCTTGTGCATCAACTCCAATATAAAGTTGTAATATGCCATGCGTCCCGTCTTTGGAAAAATGTAGGTCATCATTTCCGAAGCCCCTTGGGAGTCTACATCCTTCCATACGCCAGCATCAACACCGGCTTTGTATACGGCCATGCGCATTTTCAATATGTCATAGATATTCTGTTGCATCATATTAGATTCTTATTCTTTTGTAAGTCCTTACCCGTTCGACGGGATGTTGAGAAGTTTCTCCGCTTCTATCTCTATTCGGCTTTTCTTCGTCTGCACGATGAGCGAGCGCACGTCTACGTCGAGCACTTCTGCCACTTGCACAAGCGTTTCGAGGCTTGGCTGCGAACTGTTGGTGCACCACTTGCTCACGGTTGCAG
>CAVKQP010000327.1:0-6517 GCA_963658165.1 Clostridium sp. CAG:302
CGGTTTTGCTGGCTTCTTTGAAGGAGCATAGCGGGCTATGTGACTGAAAAGAAGTCACAAAAACGGCAAAAAGACAGGGGTAGTCAGACATGATAGCTGGTATTTAGCTATTCCACAAACTTGTGCAAGTTATTATTTGAACATTACTTAACTCGTGCCGTTGTGTCGCAAAATATTAAAATATGTGGAAAAACCACACTATTTTGATATGAGCGAGAATATTGTGAGGAGTACGCTTCCGCAAGAACAAATCAATGGAGAAACAACCCGAATTGGAAGAGGGTCTCCTCTAGTACCGCACCAACGGCACAGATGCTTTCAATACGCTCTATATCGGCTGCGAGAAGTTCCCACAACACGATTTGTACCCAAATTCGGTGGGTGGTGTGAGATTAATGGCTTAAAAGTTTTAGGGTGCTTCTATAAAAAATTACCACCGTTGAGTTTATTCTTTATTGAGAAATGGCGTTTTGCCGTCTTTCGGTTTCTTTTCGGTTCAGAGTGTCAGCTCTCTCAGTCATAATGCCCGCATTATTCTTTCGCTCACTTACACTCTGTCCTCGAAAATAATGCCGAATTGTTGTGCAAGAGAGAGCAGAGGCAAGCTTGCTTGACTTTGCTGAGCGTAGCCAACAATGCGTATGCAAATCAGACAACGCTAATTTATAGAACCACCCTTTATATATTAGAAACTTTGCGTAACTTCTTACGCATAATTCGTCGCGCAACTCCTCGCTCATATCATCGCCAATCTTGTAGGCAGCAATGCCCTTAGGGCGGTTGTGTATGCAATGAAGAAAAGCAGAAACTCTTTCTTGATATGTTAGGTAGATACTACTATTTCTTGTTTACCAATAAACAGGAGTTACTTTTTCCCAAAATATTCACCGATGGAGTTGTCGTACATGTTGCCGTAGTGTGCGGAGTTGTAGACGGTGGTATGGGAGCCAACGGTGTGGAGAGCCAGCGTATAGTAGAGGTCGCGCATGGAGATGTTGGTGTTCTCGTCGATGGTTTCTTGGAAGGTGCGCGTGAAGCCGTTAGATAACCATATGCCCATATCGGGGTCTTTCATGTCGGCCTTCGAGGACTCATTGGCGTTGGCAGCGGTAATGAGTAGCACGCCGGGGATGCCCTCGCAGGCTTCACCGATGGTACCACTGAAACAGGCATCAACGGCAAAGAGCATTTTGCGGAAGCGCCCCTCGTCTCTCATGGTCTGCACGATGTCCCGCACTTGATCGCCTTTGATGAGTACGTCGCTCCCCCATGCCAGCATGTTCTTGCTTCCGTGGCCGCACCAGAATACCATCACGTTGTCGTTCTGTGTGGGCGTAATGACCTCGGGCAACCGCTCGCTGCTTCGGCCAAGCATCATGTCTTTCAGGTCTGATATGGTCACGTCGCCTAGTCGGTAATCGACTTTTACATGCTCATAGACGTTTTCTCCGCCAGGTCGCACACGGACTATGCCCGGATAGATATTGTTTGGGTCGTAGGCTATGTTGTCGGCGATGATGAGTAGAATGTGGTCATCGTCGTAGCCGTGTCGTTTCAGCATCTGATACATAGCCAGCGCATCGGCCTGATGGCGGTAGTTTGTCCATGTGTCGCTTGTGCCGATAACCACAGCCCAGCAGTCGTTTAGCCGAGGATAGGTGTAGTCTATTTGAGTCGGGCTGAACGTCTGCATCGTTTGCCGCTGCCAGTCCCACGCCTGAATGGTAGACGTGGTGCGGCCAGAGCCGTCGGTCGAGAGGTACTCAATGGTGTACGATTGCCCGCCCGTCAGTATCCAATGCTCGTAGGTAGTGTTCAGCACCGACGCATGGGTGCGTTCGTCGAATGTCCAGTCACCCGTCACGCCGTTGAGGTCGGGCGTTGATCCTTGCTGCAACAGTCGGAACGCGCTGGTCATATCGTCGGGCAACCACGAGCCATTCCATGTGTCGCGGCCATCGACTACGCGGAGCATGGCTTGCCAGAGTAGTTCGTCATCGATTTTGGCCGTCAGCGCGTAGGCCAGAAGCGTGATGGCATCGTAGTAGTGCGCCTCGCCATTGATGGGCATTTCGCCGAATCGTGCCATATAGGCGCTGACAAAACCCGACTGCGGGTCGGCGGTAGGCGACACGCCCTCGTAGCTCATGTTTTTCAGTTGTGTGGCCATCGTTGCCGAGTTCATCATGTCTGAGCAGAGCAGTAGGGGAAAGTCCAACGTGGAGGCCGTTCCCTTCAGCCGGCCAATCTCGTCGTCGAAGATCAGACCGTCGGTAATCTCTGTGCCGGGTGCAAAAATCAGCGCGCGTTCATTGTTGTGCTGTTGCTCGTGTTGTGCTCGGACGGCGGCCCGAAGTTCCGCCTCGTTGCTATAAATCGTCACCGTCCCGACTTCCATGCCCAACTCTGTTGCCTGATAGGCGAACCAGTCGCTGAAGCTCCGCCCGTAGTCATCATCGGACGTTATTAGGCTCACGTTGCTTACTCCCGACAACCGGGCCTGTGTTAGTAATATCTCGCACTGCGCTACGTCGCTCTCCACGAGATTCCATACGTAGCCTTGGCCAGCATTGATGCGCTGGAATTCCGTAGAGGTGGCGATGGGCAGGATGATGGTCTTCTCATACGAACGGCAGGCTGCGGCGGCGATGCTGGCCTTGCTTGAGGTCGAGGGACCGACGATGGCGGCATACGTCTCGTCTTGTGTGATGCGGTCAAGGTAGTCGGTGAGGTCGGCGGCATCCTCGTCCTTCCATTCTACGTCTAGCTGCACTTGCCGTGGTAGACTTTTCTGCGCCTGCTTGATGTTTGCGAGTGCCCAGTTGACGCTTCGCTCACATCGTGCCTTCTGCGACTCGGGTATAATGACCGCCACTTTGTAGGTCTTCACCTCTGCCTGTTCCGTTGTCGTGTTGTCGTCCGTTGAACAGCCAGCCACCAGCAATGCCGCCACCAGTAGTAGTCCAATGCTACTCCGCTTCATATTCCGCCTCCTTTCTGATGGCTTCTGCCTTATACTGTTCGCAGGCGTTCTGCCAATACGTCTCGTCTTGATAATAATCCTCCCAAATGTCGATGCCCGCGTAGAACAGCCGACTGATAACCATGTCCACCACGCCTGACTCCAGTCCGAAGGTCTGATGCTCGGCCAAATCGCGGCCGTTGTACCAATCGTTTAGGTAGCGATCCACCACCTCGTTTATCTTGATGACTACCGAGAATGGCACGCGGTTGCTATAGGCAGAACAGTCAGCATCCATGCCCGCCACGAGCATGGTTACGAAGTTGTGCTCGCGCGAATATTTGTACAATCCGTTGTTAGAGCCTCCTGCCAACGGATAGATAAAATGGTCTTCCATCGTGGCGGCCAACCGATAGGCACTATCAGGCATGGCATAGCCCGAATAGCTGTCTGCCAGATACGCTACCTTGGCTTGCCGTCCACCGTTGTGTGCGCTGTAGCCGTTGGTAAATCCTCTGATACCGTCAGTCAACGTCTGTTCTCCAGGCAGTGCTGCCACCACCGTTGCCTTGCCGTGCGGACTGGCCATACAGCCAGCCAGGTAGCTTGCGCCATAGCGTTGGATACGGAAGGTGCAGATGCCAGGGATGCCGTCGCTCTCGAACATCAAAATCTTCTTGTTTTGACCGAGCGTGATGCTTTCCGATTTCATCATCGACTCGTAGTCGCTACCTGCCAACACAAGTAGTGATGGCACGTCTGCGTCGGCTGCGAGCCAAGAATGCAACGCGCTCCGCGCCTCGTCGATGGTCCTGGGTCTAATGAGCGACATGGCCACGTCGTGGTTCTCATAGAACTGCATCACGCCCGCCGTAATCTTGTCGTTATAGCCGTTGTCGCCTGCACCGTTCAGCGAGGTGATGACGGTGAGGCGTGGGCGGTAAAGGTTGTCATTGCCCTTGTCCTCAGAACAGGACGTCATGAGGACAGAAACCATAAACAAGATTATACCAAACAGACTCTTTCCCATCGTTGTTCAGGAATCGTGGCTTACTTTCAACTTTGCCTTGGGGGTCTGGGGTAATTTTCGTCGTCGCTGTCAGACTGGGTCTGCGTCACGGTTAGCACGGCCTGCTCATTGGATGAGGTGCTAAGATAGAGGGTACACTTCCGCTCCGCTCCGTCGTCGGTTGCCTTTACCTTAAAAATGGCCACGGGAGCGCCGTCGCTGTTGAGTGCCGTTTGCGGGGTGACGGTTAGCCACGTCGGGGCGTTCTTCACCTTGGTAATCACAGAGTGGAGTCCATTGAACGCCATCGTTACATCGTAGTCTTTGTTGGCTACGCTGACGTCATAGTACTGCACATTTTCCTCGTCATCGTCGCTACTGCACGAGGTGAGCGCAGTGGTCATCACTACGCAGCAGAGGACGGCTGCGAGCGTCATCAGATACTTTTTCATAATGCTTGATATCGTGTTTATTAATATGTATAAATGCAAAGATACGAAGAATAAATGAGAGAAATACAAAGAAAAAAGTTTTTTCTACTTGATTTTTTTAGCTCTAATATTTCTAGGTTTATTGCTTGTTATCAATTCTTTCAATAATATCGTAAGCGATATAAACGATATTGATTTTATTCTACTCACGTTTATTGCAATTGAAATAATATATGTAATGCTGTAAAAGGTTTAAGGGTATCAAATGATGGAATTTGGGGTAGCTTGGGAATATGTGTGTCCATTTGTCATTGTCTGTTATTTATATACTCACAATACCATATAATAGGCTATTTATAATTCTTAAAACACCTAACCATATATAATTTGAAGTATTTGAAAAATCCACATTTGCTTTATATGTTGCTCCAAGCAACAGTCTTTTATAAAGAGTTATAACGTTGCCCTAGTTCCGCTTTAAACGAAACCATTTGCTCACTTCCAATTCTATTTTTGTGTATTATACGGTGACAATTAGGACAAACAGGTAAAAGATTCTGTAATGCGTGTTCTAATGTTTGGTTATACGCTTCGTCTTGATACAAAAATATGGGTTTGATATGATGTATTTCTATACAATCCTTCCCATAAACATCACCATAGAATTGCGGAAAATTAAAACCACAACAATCACATGTTATTTTGTTTCCATGAGTAAAATATTCAATAGCTTTTAATCTCAACTTGGATGAACGTTCATGTGTCTTTATATTTCGAGAAATCTCCTTACCTTCAAAAATTATTTCTTCAATTGGAAGTGCATCTGTCCTTTCTCGAATATCATCAAGCGCCGTCTTTATATCTTCGTAATTAAACGACTCTGACAAAATATAATCTAACGTTTCCTTGCGAGATGATAGGAAATCTCTTCCCTTTTGAGTTATCATAAAGCCTTTATCCTCATTTGTTGCTAAGTCTTTTACAGCTAGAGTATCATGGCTTTTAAGATTTCTAACCTTTTGAGAGAAGTATGTGTCAGTCCTTCCTTGAATTATTTCCGCATCTAAGCCTACAGGATGCATTACATCTGTAAGTTGAGAAATTAACTCAGTTGTGGTTATATATCCATCCTTTCTTTTAGCCATCAGATACAATGCTGGCAATATGAGTTGACTTTCCGTTACTCTTACCATACGTTCAATAATTCGTTATTAATAAATGTGTAACTTTCTTGTCGTTCCGGTTCATGAAACTAACAAGATATTCCTTGTCAAATGTGCGGATGTTAATTCCTTCCTTATTATAGAGACTATATATAAAATCGGTATTCTTTATTATCATCATCCATTTTGCAGGACATTCGTTAATCATGTAGTCTGCCAAGCGCCTTTGGTCCTCTTTAGTAAAGGCGTTTTGGGCATAGGTACTGAACTCACTGTCATAGGGAGGGTCGAGAAAAACAAAATCATTTTTGGTAGGATGTGTCGCTCGAAGAAAATCCTCAAAGTCGCAATTAAATATTTGTGTTTCCTTGAAATGATGCTGCAAACTACTTGACCTGTAATAATCAAGTTTCTTTTTCAAGAATTTATTATTGTATGCAATTCCTCCATACGGAACATTAAACTCGCCTTTGCAACTATATCTGAACATGCCGCTATACGCATAATTGCGCATAAAAAAGAACAACGCACAATGCATCTGCGGATTGTCCCTAACTATACTCTTATCATTGTACAAGTTGCGGTAATTCATGTACAATGCGCTCTTAATGGCCGTTTCTATATTATCGTTTAAATCATTGATAGGCAACTCATGTTTTTGAATTTCCAGTTCATGCATGCGCACCATCTTGCGGAACAGATTCTTTTCCAGTTCTTTATTCAAAATAGATTTGACATGCCGAAATGAATCATTCAAAATGTTTTCAATATGTTCTTTTTTGTTAGAACAAAAATTTGTTATGTATTTTTTTAGACTATCTTTGTCAATTTGTCCGCTTCGATATCCGATGTAGACATCTACCAGTGCCCCGTTTTCATCGAAGAACTTTTCTGCCTTTTTCCATGATGCATCCATTGCCTCTGCATATTTGAAAAAGTCTTTATCTGTATT
>CAVKQP010000328.1:0-6238 GCA_963658165.1 Clostridium sp. CAG:302
GGTGCCAGTGGATATGCTTGCCGAAGCCGAGGAGCAATCCACGGGGAAGAAAGGATATGTGGCTCCGTCGTAGACAAGACCTTCGTCAAGGAGACGCTTGAAGCCATATCGGTTATAGAAGTTGCTGAACGCCTCAACATAGTCGGACCTAAGCTGGTCTATGGTGACATTGACGACAAGACGTGGTGCAAGCTCGAAAGCCTGCATCTCTGCCGTGGTCAGCGCAGCTACCAAAAGTGCTAAATATCGCATTATTTCTTAGTTCCTGTTTTTTGTGCTGAGTTAATCAAGCGGTTGATGATACATCTGTCTAGCAAACAACATGCCAATATCCACATTCCCTCCGCATAATTTTGCAAGAAAACTCCGAAGGAGAGAAAAACTATAATAAAGATAAAGAGCAAGTTCCAATAGAAATGCCATTCCCCCCTATACGATTTTCGACAGGTCGAATAGGCAAAGACGACAGACAATGGGTTGAGTATCAGTATCTGAAGGTTAACCCTTACCGTGGGGTGCTGTGAGAATATCATGGCAAAGAGCACTATTCCTGCCAGCCCTGTCAAGGTGAGCAAGATGGCGTCGTAGAGCCAAAAAGTTTTTTTGCGCCTGTATTCCAAGGTTGAGAGACATAGTGTCAGCACGAGTAATACCGTGAAAAGTACCGTGGGTGACACGACCGACCAAATGCCGTTGTCGTCAGGTTGTTGGCTTGGCTCAATGATTTGCTCGGTCTTGGCAACCAAGGGACGTGTATGCCCTGCCTGGTCGACAACTACAGCCTTGTCGAAATCTTTTCTCAGGGTGTCGGGTATGAATTGTTGTTGGGCGAGCGTGGTTTTCCTGTCTGCCCCAACTCCGAGAAGGAGATCGCAGCCGAAAGCCATCCAGCGGTGGTCGCTGTTCCATTGGTGAATCATCTGCCTATATGATGATTCCACGGAAGTGTTTGGTTGGTATTTCACTTTGCCCGAGAGGTTTCGTGTTATTATGTCGCGGGCCCTTGTGGTGCAGTTGTCGTAAAAGTAATTGTAACGGTATGTGCGCTTGGCGGGGTCGTAGTTGTCTTGTATGTCCTTGACTATCGCGAGTTTCTCTTGCCTTGAGAGGTTGAGCCTTTGCTGAATGATGCCGCGTCCTTGATAGCCATAAGCCATGAGAAAGCGGTCGTAGTCCTCAATGCCCATCTGATAGTCGGTTAGCCCGAATACGAACCTTATCACGAAATATTTCTGCCTAAGGTCGAACATCCCGTAATTAATGGCGTAATCGGCGTGGTGCAACCTGTCCTCAAGCCTGATTGCGGTATGGCCATAGAGACTCCAAATCTGGTTTCCAGGCGAGCAGGTCAATAGGCTTATGTCGACGCTGTCCATCTGCTCAAGAGGCGTCAACTCTACCGTTGCCGATGAGTTTGTGGCAAACGAGAAAAGCAACGTGAGCAGTGCTATGGTTTGCTTAAAATATCTCATATATTTTTTCACAGTGCAAAAATACCTTATTATTTCGACTTTCGTGCGTTTATATTGTTTTTTTTCAATACTTTTGCACTTGATTTTTAATAAAAGAGATAAAGTATCACTAAAATAACGAACGCATTGAAGACAAAAATCAATATTTTGGCGGGGCTCTTGCTTCTTGCCTCCTCGCAATTGGCATCGGCGCAGAGCGGCACTAATTCTCCTTATAGCCAGTTTGGTCTTGGCATGCTTACCGACCAATCTGCTGGATTCAGCCGTGGCATGGATGGAGCAGGAATTGCCTACCACGCACACAACCAGGTCAATTATCTCAACCCTGCCTCTTATTCTTCGTTAGACAGTCTAACATTCATCTTCGATGCAGGCTTGTCGGGGCAGTTGACCAATTTCAGCGAGAATGGAGTGAAGAAGAATGCCAAGAACGCCAACTTCGAGTATATTATCGCCGGCTTTCGTGTTTTCCGTCACTTCGGTTTGAGCTTTGGTTACTTGCCTTACAGCAACATAGGTTATTCTTATTCCACTTCCCAAACACTCAAGGATGATAACTCTACTACCGTGACCGACGGCTACAGTGGTTCAGGTGGCCTTCATCAAGTCTATCTTGGCTTGGGATGGTCCCCGTTCAAGGGCCTTTCCATTGGTGTCAATGGTGGCTATCTCTACGGTAATTACACCAAGAGTCTCACCAACACTTTCAGCAATACCTCGGTTAATACCATCATGAAGACAGCTACTGCCAGCGTGCAAAGCTACAAGGTGGATTTCGGCATACAATATGCATTGCGTCTGTCAAAGAAGGACGATGTGACGATTGGTGCCACTTATTCGTTGGGACACAAGATTGGCGGCAAGCCAACATTGGACGTTGTTTCCATCAACCCAACTACAAATGTCGCGGATACTGTGTCTTATCCTAAGGATGGCACAAGGCTTCATCTTGAGATGCCTGCGACTATTAGTGCTGGATTAATGTACAACCATAACAACTCTCTCAGGATTTGTGCCGACTACACTCTCCAGAAGTGGGGCAAGGTCGAAGAGCCGAAATACAGTTCCAATAATGGCGTGGTGTCTTACACCATGGGCTCCGGAATGTTTAAGGATCGCCAAAGGGTGACCTTGGGCGCTGAATATTGCCCAGGCGAATACAATCGTCATTTCTTCAACAGGGTTCGTTATCGCGTTGGCGTGTCTTATGCCACACCTTATTATTATATAAATGGTCAGGACGGACCAAAGGAGATGAGCGCGAGCCTTGGATTCGGCATCCCAATCATGAACAGCTGGAACAATCGTTCCATCCTCAATATCAGTGGGCAGTGGGTGCGTCGCACGGCTGCCAGCTATATCACGGAAAACACGTTCCGTATCAATATCGGACTGACGTTCAACGAGCGTTGGTTCGCAAAATGGAAGGTTCTATAAACAATGATGGACGAAACTTGCCATCATAGCAAGAAATCGAGAGTTGGCAATATGCATATTATTATAATATGTGTATTGTTAGCTCTTTTTGTATCTGCATGTCAAGAGGCCGTTGAGCATACAGCTCCTGCCATAAGGGATAGAGACTCTGCTTCGGTCATGACTTCTTGGGGTGTCAATACGCTCATATCCGACTCTGGCGTCATAAAGTATCGCATCGTGACCGAGCGATGGGATGTCAATGCCGTCCGTAACCCTTCACGTTGGACTTTCGACAAGGGGTTGTTTCTTGAGCAATTCGACGAGAAGTTCCATATTCAGGCTTATATACAGTGCGACACGGCCTACTATTACGACCAGTCGCACCTGTGGGAGCTTCGTTCGCGCGTCAAAGTGCGAACCAAGGATGGCTTGCGTTTCTCCTCTGAGCAGCTGTTTTGGGATGAGTCGAAACATGAGCTCTATTCTTATGTCTTCTCTCGATTGATAACACCCGAGCGCACGCTGCAAGGCACCTTCTTCCGTTCCGACGAGCGCATGACCCATTATATAGTGACCAATTCGCGTGGCTCGTTCCAGAGCGCCGACTTTGGCGGCTCTACTGCAGGCTCCGATTCAGCGAAGGCGGCGCAAGACAGCGCGTTGATGAACCAGAGGCAGAAGGCAACGCCTGTGAGAACGGTAAGCGAGTGATAATGAAAGGAAGTTTATAATGGCTGAAGTTGACATATCATCAATCATTGAGATTCTAATCACGATGGTACTCTCCGCCTTTTTCTCGGGCATGGAGATAGCTTTCGTGTCGAGCAACAGGATGTTGGCTCAGATGGACAAGGAAAAGAATGGGCTTTCGCAAAAACTCATCAGCTTTTTCTATCGCCACCCTAACGGCTTCGTTTCCACCATGCTTGTCGGAAACAACATTGTGCTTGTCATTTATGGTATTCTTTTCGCGAGGATATTCGACTCAACGGTGTTTTCCGGTGTCGATGTTGGGTGGAGGGTTACTCTCGATACCATCCTCTCGACCTTGATAATGCTCTTCACCGGCGAATTCTTGCCAAAGACCTTCTTCAAGAGCAGTCCTAACAAGTTGTTATCCTTCTTCGCGCCAGCAGCGGCGTTGTTCTACGTTGTCTTGTGGCCAATAAGCAAGCTGGCCACTTTCCTCTCCCGTGTCATGTTGCGGTTGGTTGGAGTCAGAATAGACCGCGAGGAGTCGGAGCAGAGCTTCACGAAAGTGGATCTCGACTATCTCTTGCAGTCGTCGATAGACAGCACTCCTAAGGGCGACGAGGTGGACGATGAGGTCAAGATCTTCCAAAACGCGCTCGACTTCCCCGATACCAAAGTACGCGATTGCATGATACCACGCACGGAGATAAACGCCGTAGACATGGACGATTGCGACGTGGATGAGCTGAAACAGAAATTCATCGAGAGCGGCAATTCCAAGATAGTGGTTTATAAGGGCGACATCGACCATGTGGTGGGATATATCCATAGCTCGGAGATGTTCAGGAAGCCCAAGCATTGGCAGGACTCTATCCGCAAGATGCCGTTTGTGCCTGAGACAATGGCGGCGCAAAAGCTAATGCGCATATTCTTGCAGCAGAAAAAGAGCTTGGGTGTGGTCGTCGATGAGTTCGGAGGCACGAGTGGTTTGGTGTCGCTTGAGGATATTGTTGAGGAGATATTCGGCGACATCCAGGACGAGCACGACAGCGACAACCTCGTGGCGAAAAAGCTCGACGATAACCATTACGTCTTTTCAGGACGAATGGAGATCGACACTGCCAACGACCGTTTCGGGTTGGAGTTGCCTGAAAGTGACGAGTATATGACGATTAGCGGTCTCATACTGCACGAATACCAGAGTTTCCCGAAGCTCAACGAGGTTATCGATATCGGGCGCTATTCTTTCAAGATATTAAAATCTACCGCCACGAAGATAGAACTTGTCAAACTAACGGTGCAAAACAAGTCCTAAAGCGCATTTTCTTATAAAAAGATGTGTGATATTGTTGAATAATTAGTAAATTTGCACTCTAAATGAATTTGTTGAAAATAATAAAATAAAAATAAACGTAAAAACAAAAAATGGCAGCATTAGGAAAAATCAGAAGTAGAGGCGTTACCTTGATCGTCATCATCGGTTTCGGTCTCTTTGCCTTCATTGCCGAGGAGGCTTTCCGCTCCTGCGAGTCTTCGCGCAACAACGCTCGACAGCAGGTCGGTGAAATCTTGGGAGAGAAAATAAGCTACGAGGAGTTTGCCAAGCTCGTCGATGAGGCTCAAGGCGCCATGAAGGTCATGGGCCAAGAGAACTTGACTGACGAGCAGCTCAACCAGCTCCGCGACCAGGTTTGGCAGAGCTTTGTGCAATACAAGCTCATTGAGAACGAGTGCGACAAGCTTGGTCTTATTGTCACCGATGGCGAGATGCAGAACGTGCTCAACGAGGGCACCAACCAGATGCTTCTCTCCACTCCGTTCGTAAACCGCCAGACTGGCCGCTTCGATGCCAACCAGCTCAAGCAGTTCCTGGCTCAGTACAACCAGCTCAAGGCTTCCAACCCACAGGCCGCTGATCAGTATGAGGCAGTTTACAAATATTGGAACTATCTTGAGAAGAGCCTGCGCCAGCAGCTCCTCATCCAGAAATACAATGGTCTGTTGTCTCACTGCTTCCTCTCAAACCCTGTTGAGGCCAAGATGGCGTTCAAGGAGTCGAGCGAGGAGAGCAATATCCAGCTCGCTTCTTATCCTTACAGCAGCGTCCAGGATGCCAAGGTGAAGATCTCCGACAGTGACCTCAAGGCCAAGTATGATGAGATGAAGCCTCGTTTCCAGCAGTATATCGAGAGCCGCGACATCAAGTATGTTGATGTCCAGATCACGCCTTCTGCAGCCGACCGCGCAGCCTTGCTCAAGGAGTTCAATGGCTATGCCAAGAACCTTGCTGCAGCCGCAGACCCAACAGAGATCGTACGCAAGAGTACTTCATCCGTGGCATATCTCGGAATACCTGTTGGCAAGGAGGCTTTCCCATCCGACATAGCAGCCAAGCTCGACTCTATGAGCGTTGGCCAGACACTCGGTCCTGTGGAGACGAAGAGTGACAACACTTTGAACGTAATCAAGCTCGTGGCTAAGCAGCAGCTCCCCGACTCAGTGCAGTTCCGCGCTATCCAGATCGGCGGCACTACACCTGACGAGGCTCACTCTCGTGCCGATTCTGTTTATAAGGCTCTTGCAGCCGGTGCCGACTTCGCTACCATCGCCAAGAAGTACGGCCAAGAGGGTTCTGAGCAGTGGCTCACCTCACG
>CAVKQP010000329.1:0-946 GCA_963658165.1 Clostridium sp. CAG:302
GCCCCAATCGTAACTTTGCAATGGTGAGTTACCATCATCCGTATCCGAGGGGACATAAGACTCTATTAGCGTCAACACCTCTGTCAAGTAGAAGTCTGCCCAGGAAGAAGAAATGGTATTACGAATACGCTGCTCCACAAACTCATGCTCCATATCCTCGTCGATATAAGCGGCAAGAATCGGTTGCAAGCTACTTTGGTTTATATTCGTGATACTGTAAGTCTTACCATCCTTTGTGCCTGTCACTGAGCCAGACGCAAGCAAACACTCCCTGTTATAGTTCACATCGTTAAAAGAAATAGGTGTGAAATCAATGCTAAAGTCTTGAATGAAGTCCTCGTTGATGGTAGAGCAATCTCCATACTCAACACCTTTCCATTGTCCCACCTCGAACAATGTCGCCCTCAGCTCATCAGCAGTAGTAGCATCACCATCCACCTTCACACGATAAGCATTGCCAGTGGTCAAGTCGATGTAAACGTTCTTATCACCATTGCTTATGTTACGGAATATATCCTTGTATAGGTTACTTCTATACACCGTGCGATCCTTGGGATAGTCGATATAGTTGTAATCCGTATCATATCCCATATTGATGTTTTTGTAGGAATCTTTCACATACTGCTTCTGTTCCTTCAAATCATCCTCGTTAGAATATCTCTGTCTTACACCTGTTATCTTCTCACTGATAGGTACAACTTCGTGTATCTGCGCATGAAAAGAACGTGGCGTTGCCGACTGCTTGCGGAACACGTCACGAATGAGGTAAGCCGTTACTTTTTTCTGCTCATAGTCATAATAGAACTTAATGCCAAAGGCGTTTTCGAGAGACTCGATGATAGTACTAACGCTTTCATCCGGGAAGTTGTCACTATTGGCATACATCGCCATGATGTTGGCAGATATACTTCGTGACGTTATGGAAGATTCCAACTGGATGCTTTGG
>CAVKQP010000329.1:956-5478 GCA_963658165.1 Clostridium sp. CAG:302
TGGATTCCATCCTTTCCCGACTCCTTGTATTCACCATTGATATAGAAAGACTGAACCTGCTTAGGCTCTGGGTCTTCCAACTCCAACTGACCACCACACCCACGGGAAGACAACCATTTGTTAATGGAGTCAACATCAGTATAATAGGGGCTATCTTCTGTTCCGTAGATAGCTTCCACATCATACTGACAACGGGTAGTGAAAAAGCAAAGGTGTTTGAAATCCTCGATAGCCAACAAAGCTGACTTGTCGAACTGAACACCCAAATACTCAAACAAGCAATCAAGGAAGTACAACACATAGAAGCATATACCCGACTGCGGTCTGTTTGCGTCAAGCACCCAATATGGCGACTTGTCTTCATAAAGGCCCGTTGAATCCTTGGCAGGCACAATATCGCTTGAAGTCTGTCCGTCATCATCCTTGGCATAATGCTTATAACATACACGGGCGTTACAATACTTGGCAGGAGAGGCTCCCGCATAACGTGTAGATGCACCATATTCATCAGTTACATTGATGAATGATGTCTCTACCTTTGGAACAATGACATTCGCATCCGTGTATTTGCGTACTGTGTCTCGTACGGCATATTGCTTGCCAGTCACCTTACAAACAGCAGGGTACGAAAATCCAAGCGCCTGTGGTTCGATGGTTGACTCCAATACATCATCCTTATCGGAATATAAATCATCATCATCCTTCTTGCCATCGTACTTCACACGGGCATGATACTTATAGCTAATCTTGATATGGACGTTACCAATTTTCTCACCAATCTTCAAGCTGGCCTTGTCTCCGTCTGGAATAGGCACATCCCGACATTCCAAGTCACCAATCAAATCATCAAACGACTGCTCGTTTGCATCAATGTTGATAGACAAGGCACCTGCCACTTCCTCACTATCTTGCATCACGGCAGTACCATTGGCAAATGGGATGCCATCGGCTATAATCTGCATCGGTGTATGCTCATAATCAACCGGGCGAATGTTGGAGTTTTGATCATCCACATTCTTTAAGAAATGCCTATTGCCCTCCAGTGGTATCTCCACAGGATAGGAAAACATCTCCGTCGAGTTGAAGAGAGGATTATTGAAATCCACGCTGATAGAAAAATCATCCGTCAGCGTAAGAGGTTTCTTATTGGCGAGAATTACAAGTTTGCTATTCATCTTTCGTTACTCGTTTTCTGGTTCTTTAATTTGGGCTTCGTCATGCAAGGTAATGTTTTCAGTCATGTGACTATACACGATGGTATCTTGATAAGCCTCTATTCCACGGTATGCCTTGACACGGACAGTACCACCTGTGGCACAACATTGCACAGCTCCTTCGACGGTTGCATCACAACAACACGTCAAGGAAGAACGTCCAGAAGCCGTTACCTTGCCAGCCTTTACATATCCATAGGAATAGTCGAGAAGTGTTATCTCTGCATCACTCACCTTGTTGTTATAGACCTGCGAATTATCATGTGCGATAACAGTTGCCTTACCAAGGACGTAAGCCCTCGCCCTATCATAGATATGGACTGGTTCATCGGTAGCGGTAACGATTACCTTCACATACTGCTGTGCCTTTTCGGGGCACTCATTGAGATAAACACCCGCTTCGTTCATATCTGCCCGAAGGTCAGGGTAAATAGCAGGCAACTCTTTGCAAATAATATCTGCATACTTGCTATTGACAACATCATCCCAGTTATCAACCCAAGTTTGCATCATCTCGCCAGTGTTGCCCGACTCCAACATCTGCTTATAGCCCTTGGCACAAGCCTTGCGGTCGTGACAGGCTGCATCACAGATTTCTTTGAGATTTGTATATGGATCTTTCTGTTCCATGATTACACTGTTTACTTTTCTTTGTTCTTACGATCCACTTCCTCAATCGCCTTGGTGAGGATAGCTTCGTATCCCTTGATTTCTTCCTCGCTCACGATGTCGGAAAACTCATTGCGCAAACGTTCAATGCGCTCTTTGAGACCTTTCACACGAGCCTTGGTGGAAGACTTGTCTTTGCGAGTGATATACTTGATGATAGCATCCGCTTCTGCCTTATGCTTAGCTGCTGCATCACGAGCTGCCTTAACCTCGGGACGGTCATTAGCTATTTTCTCTGCTACCACTTGCGCAAAGTGTTCATCCCTTGCCTGAGCTTTCTCATAGAAGGGTTTGAACTGCGTGCGCAAGTCTTGTGGGTTGATGGTGAAAGTCTTTCTGATATACTCGATATATTCAGGGTCGCCCGTTCTTTCACTCAATCGCAAATAACACTCGCCTATTTCTCGATCAACGGCAATGTATATAGCTGGTAGAATATCGCTTTCTATCTCCGTTGCCCTCGTCGCAAGTTCTGAAATCTCGTCCTCGATGTAAAGAGTGCCATTTCCTTGTGCTATACTCTTCTCATTTGCCTCTGCCATAGTCTTAGCCTGCTCAGCCTTGCTTGCCATCTCAGTACGAAGACTTCGCACGGTGTTGATGCGTTCTTGCAGGGTAGGGGAGAGGAAGAGGCGTAGCTGCATCAAGTTGGGCATGGTGGCGGCAATACTCTCGCCATCAGGATTTGCCACAATGCCATTATAGGTAAGCGGTTTTACCGATAAATCAGGCTGCACCTCGGGGAAAAGAGACTGCTTGGTTTCCTCAACAATCTTCTTTTTCTGTTGCTCGGCATATTCCGCTTGTTCCTGCTTGGTAGGTCTTCCCACATGACGTTTGGCAATCGTCTGCGACACGATACCCGTTGTATCGAAAGTTTGCAGATAGGTAAGCATAGGGCGAACACGACGGTTGTAATCATGGAATCGGCGTGAATCCCTGATAAACGTCTGGGCATTTGGCGTATTTGCCAAAATTTCAAGTCCTTGTTCAAAGGCTTCCTTCTGTTCTGTTGTCAGCATCCTTGCATTGAGGGCAGGAGAGAGCAACTGAATGATTTGTTCTTGATTATATGTTGCCATAATAAACGTATTTAGTTTTCTGAAATTTAAAATAACAAAGGAGAAACAAACATCCGAGAATCATCCTGATTGTTCTGATAGCCGTCATTCTGTTCTTGGATAGAACTATTGTTATCCTTCACATTGTTTTGGTTACTACTCTCCTTTTCCTTGATCATCCTAAGAATGGAACTTCTAAGAGCGATGGCTTCGTCGTGTGCTTGCGAGCGACGTAACTTGTCGATGTTCAACACGGTGGTACGGTCTTCCAAATGAGCCACGATAAGCCTACGAACCTTTTTTAGCATCTTGTCCCTATCATCAGCTTGCAAGAGATTATTCACGAAGTCCTCACCAAAGGATTCCTCAACATACTCTTCCTGAATGAAACGAATATCAGGGATGAGCCGGATGAATTTGTCCCTATTCTCGTAGATGTCGATGTATTGTTGAAGAACCGTACAAGTGGGAATGAGCAAGTCGTGGTGAAGATAGTAATAATTGCTTTCTTGCCATAGCAATACGATTTCTTCGATGTTCTTATGCTCCTCTGTTTCCTCGGTATTGTTGGTGTCTTCGGTGTCCGTATCTGTATCAATGAGTGCGGGTGTATTTACATCCTTGGCCCATCCCTCTAAGAGTAACAGCATATTGTTAAGAGAAACCATCGCTTCTTTCCTGAAGCCAGCGATGCCCTTGTCAAGAAGTTTCTCGCTTGCCGAATCATAGTCTTTGCTTGAAGCGATGTTCACTCCAGCTCCATTCACTGAAATCAGTTGCTGATATGCGAAACGAGCCATTGCATCGTTGGCAACCATACGCTGCGCATTCAGCAAAAGTTCCTCCCAGGGCTTACCTACATAGGTGCCATTGATGATGTCGGAACTGAAATCATCAGCATCTATGCTCTTATAAAACTCGCACAAGCGATTATAGAGCGGCGTGCCCAGTTTATCCTTCAAAAAGTCCTTTTCGCTATTGTCAAGGACTCCTTGAAGGTTGGCTATCTCGTCGATGGCATTGCTCGGAACGTGAAGCCTTAGTTCTTGGTCAGTGGAAATTATCATGTCATATCTATTTTATCCGTTAAACAAACAATCCTATTCTTGCTTGGTGACACCTGTCTTGGAATTATCCAATGTGGTAAGCACCTCACGGTCTATCTGCCACACCAAATGCTCGTCCCAACCATTGAACCTACTGATTACCTCCAATGGTCGAAGCATGAGCTGCTGCAATGGGGCAAACTGGATTTGCTTCACAAGGAATCGCTCCCTTAGGTCGGTTCCCCCAGAAGAAGTTGCGTCTCCAGGTGTGTTGCCAATCAACTTGCTGTCAAGTCCCATGGCGAAGAAGATGATGCTTGAAATCTCTTGCAGCTCTGTTTTCTCGGCTGTAGCCTGACTATTGCTCTTGCTTTCAATCTCCACGATTTCCCACGCCTTATGCTCGTTTCCGTCACTACCAATAAAAGAAGCGGAAATAAGTGCTTGCCCGGCATTGTCGGGGTTGGATAGCCAGTTGTTGATACTCGAAAAGATTTCACCTTGTATCTGCGCCATAGACTTCTTCTTAGCT
>CAVKQP010000330.1:0-775 GCA_963658165.1 Clostridium sp. CAG:302
CTGAGTATAATTGCGATGTAATCATTCGGGCGGTCGCTAAGACTGGTATCATAGCTCTTGTAGATGAAGCTACTGGATATGTGCGTGAGAAAGGACGTGCGAAAGATGAATTGCAAAAGTTCCTCTTTTCGTTCATTAGCCAAGAAGCAGCTAAATGGGTCAAGACATTCCCTGACCAATTTTTCGAAGACGTGTACAAAATGAGAAATTGGACTTGGGCAAAAGCCACCGCAAAGCCTTCCTTTGTCGGCAAGATAATCAACGATATTGTCTACGAACGCATTGCACCACTTGTGTATGAAGAACTGAAAAGGCTAAACCCGAAATCAGAGACAGGGAATAGACGATATAAGTTCCATCAATTCCTTACGTCTGATGTAGGCAAACCAAAATTGCAGAACCATCTTGCCGTTCTCCATTCCTTTGCCGTAGCATCCGATTATGATTGGGCGAGGTTTATGTATCTCCTTGACAAAGCCTGTCCGAAGAAATACCAAGAGCTTGCGTTGTTCGATGAATTTGATGAAGTCTAAAAACTACAATATTTAACAGAAAATATATACAAGAATTGTCAAAAATTATATATCTTTGCGTTTAGAAAAAGCCCTTACGCCAATAAGGGCTATATTACAAGTGGTGTGCTCACAATAAAAAAAATTTAAGTATGGCAAAGTTAGAAAGAAAAATCGAAAAACGAAGGTATATCACGAAAAAAGATATGCTTGAGGTGCTTCAAGATTGCTATCAAGAGATGTTTCTCGCCTACTACGAAGGT
>CAVKQP010000330.1:785-2038 GCA_963658165.1 Clostridium sp. CAG:302
GAACAAGACTTGAGTCGGCAATTCTCAATTCAAGGCTGACCGAAAGTTTCATAAAGCATTTCCCATCGCAATGGTGGAAAGGCAGATACGGACGGATAATATTCCGTTGGCAAGGTATATCACTCCTTATCAAGAAGCTGAATTTGAATGGCAAGCCGTCATACATCCCAACAAGATTGTCCGATGGCATAATAAACCAACTGCAAATTCCGTTATTTGATTGTGATGAAGCCAAAGAAGATACAATCCTTTTCTTTGGCTATACCAAGGACAAGTCGGGACAACTCATCAACCCACGCATCGTTCTCTTTGACGATGGCGTACAATGGGTAGCCGATGCGTCTGACATTCAGACAAGGCAAGTTGCACAACCAGTTCAACAAGCAAATGTACGCTTGAAGAAGAGCAAAGTCAACAAGAAAGCAGAATAATTAATAGGGCGCACCACTTGTTTTGTTTATAAGAGCAATGAAGTATGAGAGGAAATCAATTAACATTCGCAAGGGAATATAGAGGTTACACGCAAAAGGGATTGGCTTCTGCTATTCCTGGGCTATCGCAATCAAACCTTTCCAAGTTTGAGCATGGTATGGGCATCCTTTCAGATGATGTCTTGTCACGAATTATGGGCTTCCTAAATTTCCCGATGGCGTTCCTCGATTTGAACATCAACAACAACATCGAAAACAAGCATTACAGGAGCAAGGCTTCCATATCTGCCTCGAAAAAACGGATGATTGACAGGCAAATTGCATTAATTGCATATTGCTTTGATTGGTTCAGCGACTTCGTGGAACTGCCCGAATACAATTTTGGAAGCTACGACCTTGAAGAAGGTTTCTCGCCCGAAGACGTTGCACGGCAGACAAGACGAAAGTTGCGCCTTGGCATGGAGCCTATAAGGAACATTTGCACATTGTGTGAAGCCAACGGAGTGTTTATCTATCGAATGGATACGGACTGTGACGATTTTGACGGAGTGTCTCTTATCACCGACAAAGGTAACCACCTTATCATCATCAATGGGAATAGGAGCAATGACCGCACAAGATTGACAATAGCGCACGAATTGGGACATATCATGATGCACGAAAACATTGATGTCTTCATCAACCCAACGAGGAACAAGGAGAAGGAGGCAACCGATTTCGCAGCAGAATTCTTGATGCCAGAGTCCGTGATTAAGAACTCTTTGTATTGCCTCAAGATGTCGCAAATCGTTAGCTTGAAAACCTATTGGCTTACATCTATGT
>CAVKQP010000330.1:2087-5276 GCA_963658165.1 Clostridium sp. CAG:302
GTTATAGACAAGACACGATACACCTTTTTGCGATGCGAGTTCAGTAGAAACCACTGGAACAAGAAGGAACCTATGGATGTCACGCTCGATTCGCCAAGCGTTATGAAGCAGACCTTAGAACTTGTTTCGGGCGAGCTTTGCTATACAAATAAGGAAATCGTGAACGGACTGAAGATTGCCGAAGACGCATATCTATCTCTATTCGGTGAGCGCAAGCCAAAAGTAATAGCGATGAATTTCAATGCATAGTCAATCCTTATTCCGCAAATAGTGCAAGATGTCCCACTTCTTCCAATATCTGGTGTGACCACGCTTCTTGTGCTCACCATTCGGAATGTCACCACGTGCCACTATCCTGTTGAGTGTAGCATCGGAGACGTGTAGCTTGTCCTTCACCTCTTCGGTGCTCATCATCGGGTTCATCATGTTTGGCAAGATTTCATCGCACAAGGTGTCTATGTCCTCTTGGCTCATTCCGCAAGCCGTCACGGGCAGACCCTTCCGTTGTTGCTCCGCAGCCCGAAAACACGCATCCGAAAGGCTCTTGAGCATCACACCAAGCGTGTAGTAATTAAAGACCTTCATTTGCATATCCTCCTGCCAAGTTGCGAACCAAGGAATAGCTCAAAGAAGCCATATCCGTAGAAGATTGCCGTCATCACAAACAGGCAGAAGTGATTGTTCACCATCTCGTTGGTCGTAAAGATGCTCATATTCCCTATATGGATGGCGTTCACGCCAATGAAATAGAAGAAAGGTATCCTATACCGCCAACACAAGTGAAAGAACCTGCTCGCCAAAATAATGACCATCGGGAGCACATATAACATAAAGTAGATAAAGAGGTAACAAGCGGTGTTCTCACTGATGGGAACGAACATCTCCCTTGGGTGCTGCGAGAACTCCACCACACCATAAGCGTGGAAGTACATCACAAAGACTGGCATCCACTTGCAGAACCACTCAAAGAAATTCAGAATGCGCCTGTTGTAGCGGTTGCCACTCCTCATTACTAATGCCATAATCTCAGATATGTCCTTGTCGCCAATAAAGCGCAAGAACGCCTCTTCATCTTCTCTCTTCATATAAAATTCTTCGTTGTTTAAGTCAAGAAAAAAGCCTTGGGAAGGCTACTTCATATCAAGTTCTCCAAAATAAAGTTGCCACCAATTCTAATGATTGTTTGTTCATTTCTGACGCAAAGGTACTAAGAATTTCTCAATATACCATATATTATATAAGGTATAAAGAAAGCTGAAAGAAACAATCTCCCAACTTTCTTCTTTTTTACAATTTTCTCTTGGCAAACCACACAAGAGCAAAGAGCAGGGCGCATATCCACACCACCTTTCCGCTCCCAAGCATCAGCTTCTGAAACCACGTCAGTTCCTTCTCCACGGCTTTCTCCTTGGTCTTGGTGATGTAGAGAGGCTTGGTGATGGTGTCGGTCACCGTGTCCTTGATAATCAGCGTTCCACGGAGGTCTCGCACCCTGTCACGCCATCGGTCCTTAAAGACTGTATCACCCCTCATCCATATCACTGTGCTATCCCTCACATAGATGCTATCCCTCACGCTATCCACCTTGTAGGTTGTGTGGTTCTTCACCACTGGCACCTCCACATACTTAGTAGTGGTGCAACTCGACAAGTGTGACATAATAAACATCGCAATCAAGGCAACTGTCACCCATGCCCATAGTTCTTCATCATACCATTTCATTTCTTGTTCCTCCTTTTTTTAGTTAGTAAAACAAAAGCGGCAATCCAACTAAGGAATACCGCTTGTAAATGTAAAAAAGGAGCAATGCAAAAGCACCGCTCCCCAAATCTCCATTTGTGTAAAAGTTATGAATTATTCTGGAGAATTGTTCTTGTTTCGTTTCAGATTTTTAATGTCTTCATCAAGTTCTTTCAGACTGTCAAGTTTCTCTTGCTGTTTCTGCTTTTCCTTGTATTCCTTATATACAAGCCGTACTTTCTTCTTCGCCAGTTCCATCTTGACCGAGCCTTTGGTTTGCAAGATATTCTTCTTGTTCATCGTAAGGATGACATTCAGGTTTTTCTCCCAGTCTGCCATCATCATAGGAATATGGTTGTATGCCTGTGCTTCGGCAAAAGAGAGGTACTGGTCAACTATTAATTTGAGGTTTTCAATCTCTTCCTTGTTAAGGTAGTTCTTCCCGATACCTATATCTGTTGCCCTTACCACTCCTTCATTTTCCGTTGATGTTAGTCCCATCATGGGAAGGCTTGCATTAGCACGGAAATATACAAGTTCGGCTGCGGTGTGTCCGCTTACCGCCCACAAGAGCTTATTCTGTATCGCTGCAAAGAAATCGAGTGTGCGTTGGTCGTCCTTGTCATAGTCGGCACTCAGCTTGTAGATTTCCTTAATCTGCTGATAGAACACTCTTTCGGATATGCGTATCTCCCTGATACGGCTAAGCAATTCCTTGAAGTAAGTCAAAGACTGCCCTTTTGTGAACCGCTTGTCGTCAAGCACATACCCTTTAACCAAGTATTCTTTCAAGGTCTTGTTTGCCCAAATGCGGAATTGAGTGGCACGCTTGCTGTTTACACGGAAGCCTACGGAGATAATGGCATCAAGGTTGTAGAATAAAGTATTGTACTTTTTCCCATCAGATGCAGTTATTAGATTTTTTCTAATAACTGAATTTTCATCCAACTCCCCTTCTGAAAAAATAGACTTAATGTGATGATTTACAGTTGGTATAGTGACTCCAAACAACTGCGCCATTCCCTTTTGTGTAAGCCAAATTGTTTCATTGACGGCATCAATCTGCACATTTACATTTCCATTCTCGCCATTGAAAATGACGATTTCTCCCAAGTTGTTGTTTTCTTCCATATCATTCATAACTTTTACGTTGCAAAGATATACATAATATGTGAAAGGCACAACTTTCATCCATCTTTTGCGGTATTCCAACAAGTCAAAGAGCGCATTAAAAAAGCGGCAATCCTCGCTCTTGTGGGACTGCCGCTTTGAAATGGGTTGTATGTCTGTTCTATACCTTTATAAGGTCTTCACCTAACACGGTGGAAATTTTTGCAAGCGTTGATAGCGTGAAGTTGTGCGTTCCGCTCAGCCATCGAGAAACCTCTGCTTCCGTCTTGTGCATCTTCTTCGCAAGGTCTTTTTGTGACATCTTGTTCGCAGAAAGAA
>CAVKQP010000331.1:0-5088 GCA_963658165.1 Clostridium sp. CAG:302
ACATATTCCGTGCTGTGAAGAATGTTGATATCCAAAGTTTAACTAAAATGAAATATTAAGCTCATGGACTTGTCATTATCAATAATCACAATCCTGTTGCCGTTGTTCACCTTCTTGGTGCTCGGCCTTGTCGGTATGAAGATGCCGAAACGGGCTGCCGGAATTATCGGAACTCTGTCAATGCTCGTCACGGCAGTTGTTGCCTACGGCGTGGCTTTGAACTATTTCTTTAACCCTGATTTTATTGTAGACGGTGTGCGCACTGCACAAGTGGCATACGATGCTACTTGGCTCACATTCGGCGAAAATCTTAAAGTCACCCTCGGCATTTTCATCGACCCGATTTCGGCGATGATGCTCATCGTGATTTCCACGATTTCGTTTATGGTTCACCTCTATAGTTTGGGATATATGCACGGAGAGAAAGGTTTCCAGCGCTACTATGCGTTCCTTTCGCTCTTCACCTTCTCAATGCTTGGACTTGTTGTTGCAACCAACATCTTCCAAATGTTCATCTTCTTCGAGATGGTGGGTGTTTCTTCATATCTCCTCATCGGATTCTATTATGAGAAAGCCGCTGCAGTTTCTGCCTCAAAGAAAGCATTTATCGTTACCCGTTTTGCCGATCTCGGCTTCCTCATAGGTATCATGCTTTTGGCTTACTACTGCGATACCTTCGACTTCCAGTCGTTGATGGCTAACCCAACAGGAATCCTTACAAGTTCAGCGGGCGTAACCTTCATGGGTTGCTCAGCAGCATCGTGGGCTTTGGCTCTCATCTTCATCGGTGGTGCCGGTAAGTCTGCAATGTTCCCATTGCACATCTGGCTTCCTGACGCAATGGAAGGCCCGACACCAGTGTCGGCGTTGATCCACGCTGCTACGATGGTCGTTGCCGGTGTGTTCTTGGTAGCGCGTATGTTCCCGCTTTATCTCGGCACTCCTGAGGTGCTCGACCTCATCACTGTTACAGGTGCTGTTACTGCACTCTATGCTGCAATCGTGGCATGTGCGCAGACCGACATCAAGCGCGTGCTTGCATTCTCGACAATTTCTCAAATCGCTTTCATGTTCACTGCTCTTGGCGTTGCCCGTCCGGAACTCCATGAGGGCGTAGGCTATATGGCTTCAATGTTCCACCTCTTCACCCACGCAATGTTTAAGGGCTTGCTCTTCCTCTGCGCTGGTGCTATCATCCACATGGTTCATAGCAACGAGATGGACGCAATGGGAAATCTTCGCAAGTACATGCCTATAACCCACATCGCATTCCTTGTTGCTTGTCTTGCCATTGCAGGTATTCCTCCATTCGCAGGATTCTTCAGTAAGGATGAAATCTTGGTTGCCGCTTATCAGTACAGCCCATTCTGGGGTGTATGGATGTCGGTAGTAGCAGGCTTGACAGCATTCTACATGTTCCGTCTTTATTACCGCATTTTCTGGTGGAGCAAACCAGACTACAGTCACCACACTCCGCACGACTGCGAATGGGTGATGACCCTTCCGTTGATTATCCTTGCCGTTGTTTCTTGCGTGGCAGGTTTCATTCCTTTCGGAAAATTCGTGACATGGGACGGCAAAGAACTGGTTACTCACCTCGATATGAGTGTTGCTGGCACAAGTGTTGCTATTGCAGTAGTTGCAATCGTTATCGCTACAGTGCTCTACCGCAAGGAGAACCCAGTTCCTGACCGTATTGCCAACTCGATGAAGACCCTTCACCGTGCGGCTTACCGTCGCTTCTATATCGACGAAATCTATCAGTTTGTAACTCACAAAATCATCTTCGGCATCATTTGCAAGAGCATTGCTTGGTTCGACCACAACATTGTCGATGGCACAATGAATATGCTTGCCGCAGTTACAAACCGCGCTTCCTTCGCAATCCGCAAACTTCAGTCGGGTTCAATCCAGATGTATGTTTGGGTTTACCTCATTGGCGCATTGCTCTTGGCAGCCGTGACATTCTTGGTATTAATTTAAAGTTGACGGAATAGATAAAAAATAAAGTTATGTTTAATATACTTTTCTTATTCGTTATAATCCCTGTGCTGACACTCGGCGCGTTGTTTCTTACGCGCAATGTCAAGCAGGTGCGCGCCGTGGCAGCAACTGGAGCGTCGCTTCTTCTGATTGCGGCGGCCTATCTCTGCTACGAGTTTATCGGCGCGCGTGCAGCCGCACCCAACGAGCCGATGCTTTTCACGAGCAGCTACATGTGGTTTGAGCCTCTCAACATCCATCTGGCTGTCGGTGTCGACGGCATCTCTGTGCTCATGATTATGCTTTCGGCTATCATCGTGTTTACGGGCACATTCGCTTCGTGGAAGATTGAGCCCCTCACCAAGGAGTATTTCCTTTGGTTCATCCTCCTCTCCACTGGTGTGTTTGGCTTCTTTATCTCAATCGACCTGTTCACAATGTTCATGTTCTACGAGGTCGCACTTATCCCGATGTACCTTTTGATTGGTGTTTGGGGTAGCGGCAACAAGAACTATGCAGCAATGAAGTTGACCCTGATGCTTATGGGTGGCTCAGCGCTTTTGCTCATTAGCATCCTCGGTATTTACTATCACGCAGGCCACACAATGAACCTCGTTGAGATTGCTCAGCACGGTGTCGACCTCGATTGGCAGAATGCCTTGTTCGTCTGCGCCTTTGTCGGCTTCGGCGTACTTGGTGCAATGTTCCCGTTCCACACATGGTCGCCTGATGGTCACGCTTCGGCGCCTACAGCCGTTTCAATGCTTCACGCTGGTGTGCTTATGAAACTTGGTGGTTACGGATGCTTCCGCATCGCCATCTATCTGATGCCTCACGCAGCGCTCCAACTTGGTTGGATTTTCATGATTCTTACTGGTATCAGCGTCGTTTACGGTGCATTCGCTGCTTGTGTGAAGACCGACTTGAAATACATCAACGCATACTCTTCAGTTAGCCACTGCGGTCTGGTGCTTTTCGCAATCCTTATGCTCAACCAAACAGCAATGAGCGGTGCAGTGATGCAGATGCTCTCTCACGGTTTGATGACGGCATTGTTCTTCGCCCTTATCGGTATGATTTATGGTCGTACCCACACCCGCGACGTGCGCGAGATGGGCGGCATGATGCAGATTATGCCTTTCCTCTCGGTGGGCTACATCATCGCCGGTTTGGCATCGCTCGGTTTGCCAGGTCTTAGTGGTTTCGTTGCCGAGATGACAATCTTCTTCGGTTCGTTTGAAAACACTACAGTCTACAATGCAGTGCTTGGCGACGGCAACTTGTTCCGCCACGCTTTTGCAATCGTAACAACAACTTCGATTGTAATCACTGCGGTCTACATCCTTCGTGTTGTCGGCAAACTCATCTTCGGCAAAGTCCAGAACGAGCACCATCGAGAACTCGACGATGCTCATTGGTATGAGCGCTTCAGCACCATCACTCTGATGCTCGCCATCGCAGTAATCGGCTGTTTCCCTGATTTGGCAAACCTGATTCTTCGCGACAGTTTCGGTCAGATTGTAAACCACATTATGACTTATGCTCAATAATAAAAGTAACGGACTAAAATAGAATTGAAATTATGGATTATTCACAGTTTTTATTGATGCACCACGAAATCGGACTTCTGATAGTCTTCGTTTTGGTGTTCTTGTTCGATACTTTTGGATGCAAGAAAGCCCAAAACACACTGTCGGTAACGACTCTCGTGCTCTTTGGTGCATTCACTGTTTATTGTTTCTGCGCACCGATGACCAACGGTGAGGCGTTTGCTGGTATGTATGCCACTTCGCCTATCGTTGCATCGATTAAGAATATTCTCAACATCGGTTTGTTCATCGTCCTGTTGCAGTCCATCAAATGGAACAACAGCGAGTCGCAAATCGTGCGCCGTGGCGAGTTCCTCGAACTCATGCTTGTCACCCTCTTCGGTATGTACCTGATGGTGTCGGCACGCCACTTCCTTGTGTTTGTCATCGGTCTCGAAACAGCGTCGTTGCCTCTCGCAGCGTTGGCTGCTTTCGACAAGAAGCAATACGAAAGCCATGAGGCAGCCGTGAAGTATCTCTTCACTGCCGTCTTCTCTTCGGCAATCTATATGCTCGGCCTTTCATTCGTGTATGGCTTCACTGGCTCGCTCTACTTCTCCGATATTGCTGCTTCCTGCGTATTGGTATCGGCAGAGGGCTCGTTCCTGCTCTACGTGGCTTTGGCATTCGTAGTTGCCGGTATTGGCTTCAAGATTTCTTTGGTTCCGTTCCACTTGTGGACAGCCGATGTTTATCAGGGTGCTCCTACATCCGTCACTTCCTATCTCTCTGTAGTGTCGAAGGGCGCAGCTGCCTTTGCAGCGTTTGTAGTGCTCACACAAGCCTTTGGCGCAGTCTACAGCCAAGTGTGGGAATGGATGCTCTACGCATTGATTATCCTCACCATCACTCTTGGTAACCTCTTCGCCATCCGTCAGACAAACATGAAGCGATTCCTCGCATTCTCGTCAATCTCACAAGCCGGCTACATCATGCTTGGTGTGATTGCATGCAATGCAACTGGTGTCGCAGCCTTGAGCTACTACGTGCTTGTCTATGTGGTTTCCAACCTTGCAGCCTTCGGCGTTATCCAAGCCATTGAGAATGCCACTGGCAAGGTCGACATGACAGACTACAACGGACTCTACAAGACTAACCCGAAACTTTCGTTTGCAATGATGCTTGCAATGTTCTCTCTTGGTGGTATTCCTCCATTCGCAGGATTCTTCAGCAAGTTCTTCATCTTCTCCAGCGCGCTGGAGGGCGGAAGCGTGGCAATCTACGTACTCGTGTTCATCGCATTGCTCAACACAATCATTTCCCTCTACTACTATCTGCTTGTAGTGAAGGCTATGTTTATCAATCCTAACGACAACCCAATCGCCACTTTCAAGAGCCATTGGAGCGAACGTGCAGGCTTGGTAATCTGTGTTGTTGGCATCATCCTCATTGGTTTGGCAAGTTGCATCTACACTGCACTCAACCATATGTCTGCAAATTCCTTGTTCTAAAACAGGATAACAACTCTAATAACGGGCGGCTTGCTTCACGGCGAGCCGCTCTTTTTTGTAGATAT
>CAVKQP010000332.1:0-4965 GCA_963658165.1 Clostridium sp. CAG:302
CGGGTGTTCTCGACGGAAAGAAGATTACCTCAGAGAGTTACCAGCCAGACCTACAAGAATTATCAGAGCGCAATGATTGCCGCATGGATAGCGACTGCATCAACTCCCTTCCACTCTATATTGCGTTGGACTATAACGCCAACATCAACACCTTGGTAGTGGGACAGGTGTATCAAAGAGACGGTGTGGAATGTGTGAATGTCATCAAGTCGTTCTATGTGAAGAACGAGCGCAAACTGCGAGAGTTGATTTCCGATTTTTCCAACTATTATACTCCCAAGCGTGCCGTCAACCGAGATGTTACTTACTTCTATGATGCTACAGCCAAGCAAGGTGCCAGCTATGCCACCAGCGACGAACGTTTCTACATGACGGTATGCAAGGAGCTGGAGAGATACGGATGGAATGTATCGGCAATAGATATGGGCGTGCCCGAGAAGCACGAGATTAAGCACAAAATCATCAATGATGCACTTGCCGGGATAGATTACCCCACCATCAGAATCAACCAACCCAACAATCCCGACCTTATCATTGCCCTGCAACTTTGCGAGGTACAAATATCTTATAAAGGATTCCACAAGGATAAGAGTCAGGAAAAGAAGCCCGAAGCAGAAGATAATCTTCCCTTGCAGCAACGCACCGACTTCACGGATGCCTTTGATAGCTTGTTCCTGGGTTGTAAGTATTACCGAGGTTCACGAGGATGGTTCGTACTACCCAACGGAATGAGCATATAACGAATGAAGGATGATTGTCATCACGACAACCATCCCTCGGCACAAAATAATATTTACTAAAAGATGAAGAAAAAGAAATTCTTTTCTGTATTATAGTTCCACAAAAACACATAGCTGCTGACTATCACACGTCAAGGCTTTGGCAAGCCTACCCCCCTATTGTTCGACTACGCCTTAATGCAGACGATGGATAGGAGATATCGAACACACCACCCACGGGGCAATCGGTATAACCCTGCTCCGTAGCCTGACGAATACGCAAAAGCGTGCTGCCATCCTCACCATTCACCACTTGAAGCAAGGGCAAGTCCGTGGGGTATATGCGATAAAGTGAGCCATCAGGATATTGTCCGTACTGCTTACCATCCTTAATAACAATTCCTCGCTTGTAATGAGCCATATCAAATATATCTTTGTAATACCAAAAAGTCCTTGGCGATGGAAGAAATGGCATTGCTGATAGCCATTCCTATTTCCAACCGTTGCTCATGCACCGAGCTATGCCAGTCGCCATCAGCCCTGCCCCGAAGGGCGCAAGTTCTTACTTCCAACATAAGCCTATCAAATGATCTACTGTGAGGAAGGTCCCTATGCAAGGTATTGCTCCAGGCGAGAAAAACGAAACTTGCTTGTCCCGAAAGTCATTGCTCCCAGTCATCCGTCGCACTGCCTTTGCGTGTTCCGTTCTTTCCTCTCTCATCAGAAATATTCCGTACATAGTAAATTGTCCTTTGTTACAGAGGAAAGCGTATTGCTCCACGGCTCACCACTCATTCTGTGACATTTATCCTGATACTTGCACCCTCCCCTATCACCATAAATACGGCGGTATGCTTTCGCTTCTTCCGTGCGATAGGAGACGAGTACTGCCTTTCGTTCACTCATATATATATAATAGTATCGTATGCTGCCCGTGGTTGTCGTGCAAACCGCCCCAGACGTGGTATTTCGTGGAGAGTGCCGTTGAGTACCCCCCCCCTAAAACACATATTTGTCTCTCGCTTCACGAAAGGTTTTACTTTATTCATACGCTATCAATATCTTTGGTTTATCTACATCGTGTCCTCTACCCCCCCCAGAAATGCAAAGGGCAATACCTTTTGGAGATACTACCACTCCGTTCTGAGAAGGAGAATAGAGTCCTAATATGATAGGACAAATGTCTTTATTCATATTCATATAATACTGCACTCATCGGATAATGCGCCTTAGAGAAAATGTTAGCATAGCTAATTGCTCCATAACGTGTTGTTAAGGTTGCCACACATCTATCTTTCAGTACATTTATCACTCGTCTTACCCCCCCTAATTATTACATTTGACAGCGCACTCATTTCTTCTCCTTTCTATGAAGGTTCTCCAAATATCTCTCATGGAAACCGGGATAATCGGGTTCTGCATCCACCGCACGCCAAGACGAATAGTCTGCAAGAAAATCCCACATAGCCGAACCGTTCAAAAGACTATCCAACTCGGTAGGTTTCATATCCCAGCCATTCACTTCTTCCATCCAAAACGAAAGCCACGTCTTCAAGAACATAGCATCCTCATGCCTTGGTGGAATGTCGAACTTCACAAAGATAGCCTTATCCTTATCACTCGCCTTTAGGAACTTCGACACAGCATCATCTTTCAGAAAGTATTTTTCCGCCACTTCCTCTTCCAAAACATCCTCCAGTTTCTTTTCGAGACGGATAGGTTTGGGGAAATGATAGTCGAAAGCCACGTCACGACGCATGGAAAGGCAAAAAACTCGATCACGATTCTGGGGCACTCCATAATCCTTTGCGTTCAATCGCGCCCAGCGGTTCACATATCCCATCTGCGACAGGCGATGCAACCACTTCTTGAAATCGGGCATAAACTTCTCGCTTACCAAAGCTGCGACATTCTCTTGTAACAGATACTTGGGCTTCAACACCTCCACGGCATCCGCCACTCGCCAAAGCAAGGCACTTCGTGTGTCGCTGCCCTCTTGCAATCCCATCTGCTTGCCTGCCTGGGAAATGTCTTGACAAGGTGAGGAATAGGTAAACAAATCTACTTCTCTGCCATGAAGCGACTCCTTCACTTGCTGCCAATCCACCTTGGTAATATCGCCCAATGCTTTGTCGGCAAACTGAGGAAAGACAAGGTTGTGCATCTGACAAGCGTACTTATCTATATCGCTCCATCCCGCACAAGTCCATCGAAACTCGGGATGCTTCTCTTTCAAGGCATCCGCTGCCATGAGCTGCGAGTCGTAACCACTAAAGGTGGTGAGAATCACTTTTTCTCCGTGGTTATCGTCCGTAGGCATATCGGGTAAGGTATCTTCGGGGAAAAGGAGGTCGGCAAAGGAGGCTTGCGGTTTCTTGTATGGTTTCGGGTACCATAATTGTTCGTAGATAGCCGCCAATACATCCACCACAATACTATTGCCCGCTTGCTTGTATTGCTGACTTGCGGACACCACCATATCCTCATCCTTGCCCTTCGTATTACCAAGGATAGAAGAAAGCCTATCTTTGCCAAACGCACTTCCTATACGCACCTTAGCAAGGGCAATACTCGATTGCATGATACGAATGACAGCATCACGTACACCCATCAGACGGAAACACTCCAGCGGTGTGAGTTTGCGAATGGCGTAGCTCTTGATGCTACGGTCTTGAAAGTTTATCTTTGTTATCATATTCTCGTTTTTTATTCATACTCGATCATTACTCCTGCATCAGGGTTTGCACTCCTTAAACACCGACTCAACCCCCACAAGGCTCCGTGATTGAACTCCTCGCTTGCGGATGTCAGTACCCCCCCCACATTCGGAAAATGAAAGTCTATCTTAATCATGTTAAAATATTTTCTTATTCACGAGTACAAAGATAAGAAAATGCTTGTCGGCGATTAGGACATGATGTTATGGTTTATATCATCTATAATACATATTCATCCAAATATTCCCTAACGTTTCTTATACCTCGCTCTGCAAGATCGTGGTGCCATAGAATATGTGCCTTCTCTTGTTTTTTACTCATCTTACCCCAAATAAAACGCTGGTCCAATATAAGACAAGAGTCTTTGTCGTGATCATCCAAACCGTAATACCACATATCCAAGAGCAACGCCTCATTCATTATGCTCGCCATTGCTTTCATACACTCATTATAGCAAGCACCTTTTATACCACTTGCTTTGATGATCTTTTTTATTACTGCAAAGCTGACTTTAAGCCTTTCTATTAATAGTTCTTCCATTGTTATAAGTTTTTTTGTTCAATATATCATGCCTGCAACCTCTTAGCCAAGAATAGAGGTTGATATAACCCTTGTCTTGGTTGTCGAGGTTGGCGCAGTTCCATTCCTCGTACTGGTCGTAGGTGACACCCTCTTCGAGTATCAGCACCATTTGTTCGGGAGTAAGGAAGTCATTGTCCTCGAAGCAGCAGAAGCCGCCTATCTCATTGCCTACCCACCACCAGTTACGGCAACCATCGAAGAGATGAAGGTTGATTAACTCTGCCAATCTACTGCAAGCAACACGGAAATCGTGGATGACTTGTGTGGTCTTGTTTTGTTGTTTTTTGCTCATTGCCTTGTCATTAAATAATTCATTCTCCGTGTACGTCTTTGGTCGCACAATTCCAACTTCTTCATAGCTTTCTTTAGCTTGCGAGGAAGTTTCTTGCACTGGTGATTAGAACTTGTCCCACTAACCTTGCCGAAAAGATTGCGAATAGCGGTATTATCCGTTATGTCGCAAGTAACCTCGAAGTTTGTGTTATCGTTCCACTTGTCAATACCCTCCGAGCTTATCTTTAGGTTGGAAACGTGCAGGATGTTGCCTCCAACGAATAGCATTAAATCTCCTTTTTCAAAATCTTTATCCATTACTCCTTCTGCGTATTGTTGATTATGTACTTGCAGCCAGCGAGGGAGGCATCTTCAAGCGTGGTGCGCTTATGCTCATGATAGAGTATCTCGGTACATTCACGCCAATACTTCGTGGCTGCTTCTTTCAGTTTCTCTTCCGTCCACATCACTTGCCCTCCTTCTTCAAGTATTCCAAACACTCTCTGCCTATCTCGTCCTTTACATCATAGTCATCTACACAGGTAGGAACACCAATTCCCAGTCTCATAGCATACTCCCTTTCTTTCTTGATAGAGTCAACCATCATATTCAGCTTTGCAAGGATGGTCTCGTTGCTATGCAAGTTACCGATGGTTCTAAGCAACTGGAATAAA
>CAVKQP010000333.1:0-4496 GCA_963658165.1 Clostridium sp. CAG:302
GTCTTGTAATACCAAGCCACCGTGTCGGTAAGCTCGTTTTGCCTCACCTTGAAAGCCTCGTTCTCATTGAGGGCATGGGGCAGCGTCACGGCCAGAGCCTTGCCTTTCTGCTGTGCCATCTCCACCAGGGGCGGCGTGGTGCGTGAGGAAGCCACCGTAGGCTCGCCCACCACCATCTTCCAGTCGAGATTGAAATTGTACTTCGCCCGTTGCGCCATCATCGTCTGCCCCGAGGCAAACAGCACCAACACGCATGCAAACTGTCTCATGTAATTTGTCTTTAGCATTTTCATAAGATATCATAAATTAGTTGTTTTACATATTTCGATGCTGCAAAATTACATATTTATAAGATGACAAACCTAGAATATCGTGCAATATGATGGAAGATTGGATTTTCTCTCCCAAGCATTGCGAGATATTTGGCCACTACCAGGAAAATCCATCATATTGTACAATTTCACATATAGATTCGGACAATTCTATATACCTTTGCAGCGAAATCAAATTCAAAAACAACTAATATGAAAAATCTTAAAAAGTCATTTTTGCTGACAGCAATCCTTTGCTTCTCAGCCATGGCCCATGCCCAAGTGGATCTTGACATGAGCAATGTGTTCAACGTAGGCGAAAGCCCCATCGAACTCAACGATGCCGTAGCCAAAGTATCAGACGGCGTTGTTTTCATCGGCGACACTCGCCCTGCCGATAAAATCAAAGACGGTAAATATAGAGGTATGCGTGCGATAAAGATGCGCCGCACCTTCACCGTAGATGGCAAGGCCCGCCAATTCAACAATGCGCTGGCCTTCCGTCGCACCCCGACTGGTGCCTCCAAAGACCATGTGGTGGATGTTACATTGGTGCCTCGTTCTTGCATGTTGCAAGTAAAGCCTACCAGCGACGGAACCTTCAACTTCGAGGTGTTCAGCACCAAGCCAGAGTCAAAGATCTATGTGGCGGTACTCAACGGCACTTCCTGGAAGAGCCTGGGCGAGTTGGTCTACAAGAACGAGGGAAAGAAAGGCACCAAGGCCGACCCTTTGACACCACTCACCTTAGACTATAAGTACAAGAGTGGCGACGAGGTGTGGATCTACAGTGATGGAACCGCCAATCTCCTGGGAATGCAGTTTAGTGGCAATTTCGACACCAGTTTCAAGGGTACCGATGCCATGGAAGCCTACAGAGCCATTCGAAAAGCCAACAAATAAAGGCAAGGGAAACAACAAATAAATATAATATGAACCAATAATCCTTTAAATTGAAAGAGAATTATGAAAAAGTATCTTTTTTTAGCAAGCCTGTCAGCACTAGTTTTAGCTGGCTGCTCTAACAACGAGTATGAATTTGGAAGCGATGCTGGCAGCAAGCTTTCTGTTTCCGCCTCCATTCATGAGGCAACCACAAGAGCCCACGACACATCATGGGATGCAAACGATGCCATCGGCGTATCAGACACCGACCAGAACATCAACGTAAAATACACTACCACGAGTGGAGATGGCGTTTTCTCCAGCACAGACGGCATCTATCTCTTGGGCGATGAATCTCACAGTTTCACCGCGTACTATCCTTATGATGAAAACGTTACTGCCGAAAACAAGGTGATTACTTTCACCGAGCCCAAGGACTTCATGTATGCAACGGCCTCGGCAACTCGCCAATCACCAACCGCCAACTTCGTATTTGCCCACAAGATGTCGGAGTTGTCGTTTACCATCAAGGATGCAACCAGTGCAACTACTGCAGCAAAGAGTCGCAGCACGGACGAAACCTCAACCTCCACCATCACTCTCAAAAACGTGATCCTGGGCGGTACGTTCAATGCAGCAACGGGAGAAGTGGTAGCTGGAACTAACAAAGGTGACTTGAAGGTAGACTTCACTGTAGGTGAAAAGAGCAGTTTCATTCTGCCTCCACAAACGTTTGATTCCGGCATTACAATTTCTGTTACCCATGATGGCAAGACATACGGCGGCACCATCTCTTTGGACAAGAGCCTGGAAGGAACCGATATCCAATATACCCTGACCATCAATAAGCAGAACGAAGGCAAGGCCTTGACCATATCCTCAAAAACCATCACAGGCTGGACTGCCGTAGAAAAAGGTAATCAAGACCTAGAGGAGAAAGAAGCTGAGAATGTACTTGAGATAGGTGACTTCTTGCTCTCTGACGGAAGCGTGGTAGACAAGGCATACGACTTGACTACGTTGACTAATACAGGCAAGAAGGTAGTAGGCGTAGTTTACTACGTGGGCAATGCCCAGCCTTCTTCACTCTATAGCAAGAGCTACAATGAATCACAAGACATTCTCAAAGCAGAATCTCCCAATGCCACCCATGGACTTGCCATCGCCATCAATAATGCCAACGATGGGGCTGCAGCTAGACTCTTTTCCGCAATATTCAACTATAGTAGTGATTGGTATAAGGTTGATGGATCTGCCAATAGTTATATCTCTACAACGTTAGATATAACAAGTCCCGATACTGTGATGTTAGGCTATAACAACACTGCCGTTATTGAAAAGGTGGGTGAAACATATGGTGAGAACTCAACATCAACTGGAGCCGCTAATTTCTTAAATATCCTGAGTAGTTTCCGTACCGCCAACAGCGTGTCCAATTGTTCTAAGTGGTATCTTCCATCTTACGGTGAGTTGAAAAAGATACAAGACAATTTTGATGACGTTTATGCAAGTATTAAAAATGCAGGTGGCACATTGGAGCAATTTTCAGAGTTATCATCATCAAGTTTCTATTGGTCCAGTAACCTCAGAGCTAGCAAAAATGCATGGGTTTCACTTTTGAATGCCGAGGTCGAAGAGACAAAACTGTATATAAATCGTACTAGTACTCAAAACCTTGGTTACTTCCGCTTTGCCGTTGCATTCTGAGCCGGTAGTCCATAAAACATAAATATATACACTTTATCGCCATGCCCTGGCATTTCTGCCAGGGCATGGATTCATTCCCAAGCTATCACACTTATGAAGAGAACCATTTTATCCATAGTCATGATATTTGCGACGGTCAACCTGAACGCCACCGACTATTACATTTCCCCAACAGGAAACGACAACAACAATGGCACTTCGCAATCCTCCCCATTCGCATCTCTTGCCACCGCACAAAAGAAAGTGAAGGCAGGAGACGTGGTAAACATTCTTCCGGGCACCTACCAGGTGAAAGAAAATGAAATGATGGATAAGACGTCCAGCAATGTTTGGGACATCATCTTCGATTTCGCCACCAGCGGAACAGAATCCTTACCTATAATATACAAAGGTGTATTGGACGATAATGGCAACCGCCCCATTTTCGACCTTTCAGCCATCAATACAGGCAAAAGAATCACAGGATTTTACATACACGCCAAATACCTCAAGTTTGCCAACTTTGAGGTCATCGGCATCAACGTTCCACAATCTTCCAGCAACACACAGTCGGAAAACATCCGCATCAATGGCGGCAGCAACTGCACCTTCGACTACATCGCCGCCCACGACGGCATGGGCATCGGATTCTACATAACAGGAAAGTCGGCCTACAACATCATCACCAACTGCGATGCCTACAACAACTTCGACTCCGCCAACATCGCCGTCAACAACGGTGGCAACAGCGATGGCTTCGGATGTCACGTAAATCCGGGATACGAAGGCAACAAGTTCGTCTATTGCCGAGCCTGGCAAAACAGCGACGATGGCTTCGACTTCATCAACTGCTACTCACCAGCCACCGTGGAATATTGCATCGCCTTCAAGAACGGATACGACAAAGACGGAAACAAGCGAGCCGACGGAAACGGATTCAAGGCTGGCGGCTACGGCATGGGGAAAAAAATCACCATTTCGGAAGTGCCCCAGCACACCGTGAGCCACTGTCTCTCGGTGAGAAACAAAGCTAATGGCTTCTACAGCAACCACCACTTGGGAGGAGTGAAGTTCGACCACAACTCCGCATACCGAAACGGGAAATACGACTACTCATTCGTCAACCGAAAGGGAAGCGCACTGAGCGACGCCGTAGACGTAGACGGATATGGGCACATCGTGACCAACAACATATCATACAACAACAACAAGATCGTAACGAGCATCGATGTCACCCAATGCACTATCCAGGACAATTCCTTCAGCTACAGCGACGAAACCTGGGACAATGAGGAACTGACTAACAACGACTTCTACAGTCTGAACTCCAACGAGCTGACGGCAGAAAGAAACAAGGACGGCAGTTTTCCTACCATCAACTTCATGCGTCTGAAAGACGACACCAAAGACTATGGTTATGGCACATTCAACCCAAGCACGCCCCCTACTGCCATCCAACAGATAGTAAGAAACAACGTGCGCCAAGACAACCACTACTACACCCTGGAAGGAGTGAGAGTGGCCCAGCCTCAGCGCAACCACATATACATTTATAACGGAAAAAAAATAAGAATACAATGAAACATCTTTTATTCACCGTCATACTCACCAGTG
>CAVKQP010000334.1:0-4190 GCA_963658165.1 Clostridium sp. CAG:302
TGTTGGCGCCGTGCTTAGCGCGGCTTTCAAGCACCTGAGCTTCGGTCAGGCCCGTGTAATGGTGTTGGGGGGTCATTAGGTTGTTGGTTTAATCTGTGTTAGTTTACTTTCTTGCGGTAGGTGATGCGCAGTACTTTTGCGCTGTTGTCAATCTCTATCTTTCCGAGGCGGGAGAGCACGCTCTGGCCAAGGAGCAGCGGAGCGGCCTGGTTGCGCACAACGGATGCGCGGACGTTCTGCAAGTGGAGGCTGCCGAGCTTCACGTCTTTCAGGTTGACCACTGTGCCCTCGGAGATGTTTCCGTCTGCCGTGATGTAGTTTTGCTTGCCCATGATATCAGCGGCGGAGAGGTAGTCGTTCTTCAGCATGAACGTAGCCTCAACCGAGGAGATGGACACGTCGGAGGCACCCGTGTCGAAGATGAAGTGGAGCGGCAGGTTGTTGATATGGCACTTCACCTTGCACACGCCGCCGTCCTTGGTAAAGGGCACTTCCTCCGTTTGCTGTTCGTAGACGGCACTGTCGCCCTCTTCATCCGCGTTCTGCTCTTGCAGTTTCTGCTCGTACTCCTGTATGAGCGGAGCAAACTCCTTTTCGGAGCGGATGTTGTCGAGGTCGGTGTCGCGACGAATGTGGAAGAAGTCCTTATAGCCTTTTTCGAGCGACTTGCGCAAGTAGTTCATAGCCTTTTCCTTGTCGCCCATGAGGGAGTAAAGACAAGCCGCATCGTAGCAGTTGCCGGCCGATTCATCCTCCAACGTTTTGTTGAGCATTTCGATGGCTTTGGCATTGTCGCCAAGGTAGTAGTAGGCGTAAAACGACCAGTTGCTTCCGTCTTCCGAGAGGGTGTCGTCGGAAGCTGTGTCAATCTCAATAGCCTTCTCGAAGTCCTGACGCGCCTTTTCCTTATCGCCTTTCTGCAAGTAGAACTTGCCGCGGGTCAGGTAGGCGGGTTCAAGTTCCGGATTGAGGGCAACACAAATTGTGAGGTCTTCCACAGCCCCGTCAATGTCGCCCGTATAATATTTCAACTGACTGCGGCGGAAGTACGATGCTTCAACTTCGGGGTTTGCCTCCACGCACTTGTCCATCACTTTGATAGCCTCGGCAGTACGTCCAAGCTCGTCAAGCAAGTTTGCTTTGTTGAAGATATATCCTATTTTGGTGGAGTCCAGCGAAATAGCCTGTTCGCAATAGTCAAGTGCCTTGGTATAATTACCCAGCTCATCGTAACAATTTGACAAACGACTCGCCACAGCACCTGTTGGGCTCAGAGCAAAGTTTTCCTTAAAATAAGGTATAGCTTCGGCATATTTGTTAGTTCTCTCATATATGTATCCCAACAAGAACGGCCATACCCCCACTTTCGAATCTCTAATCTTTTGTACATTGAGTTTGGTGGCCGTCTGAACGAATGCAGAATCGGAGAGTTCTGCAATCTGGTTGAAAGCATCCCATGTTACGTTTAGGGAACACGATTTTATAGCGTCGTCTATGGCTTCGTTGTATTTTTTAAGTTCTGCGTAGGTGTAAGAGCGGAAACGGTAAACGTCAGGATAGTCGGGGGCCAACTTCACCACGTAGTTGTATTGTTTGATTGCCTCGTCGTAGTCCTTGCGCTCATGGGCATTACGCCCCAGACCCACGTAGCCCACTACGTCGCCCTGGTCGATAGAAATCATCTTGCGGTAGTCCTGATCGGCAAGGTCGTACTTCTCCTGTTCAAAATAGATTTGCGCCCTATCCCTGTAAATGTCCATATCTTCGGGCGTGTACTTCAACGCCTCGGTATAGTCCTTCACGGCCATCGCCGTGTCTTCAAGATTGAGCCAAACCTCTCCGCGCTTGGTATAGGCAAACGCCATAAAATCTTTGTCTTTGGAGGGCAATTTCTTCACCGCCGCATTGCAGGCCGACAGTGCCAGCCCGTAGTCGGAGTCTTCATTTCTCAAGTAAGCCAGCCACACCTGAGCGTATCCGTTGTCGGGGTGTTCCTCAAGCTCTTGGTTCAGATATTTGTAGGCATTCTCAGTGTCGTTGTTCTGTATGGCTTCCACCGCCCTCTTCAAGTTGTAAGTGTCCTTGTAGTTAACCTTGTCGGCAAACAAAACCGACGAGCAAAAAAGGAAAAGCAGCAAAACAGTGTTTCTCATAATAAATCGGATATGTTAGGATATAAGACATTCAGGCAACTCCCACAACGCGGAAGTTTCAACCTTTCGCTGCAAAAATACACACTCGCACGGACATAAAAGGCTGATAATCGCAAACGTTTCAGACAAATTGGGGGCAACGCTGCTCCCCTCGCCTCACAAAGCCGCAAAAAGACTCAGCGCACACGAGGATTTTTCGTCCAACGTATGCGCTGAGTGTTGTTAATAAGGGTATAATAGGAATGCTCCTACTCTATTAGATTTCTACAGGCCAATATTTGATTGCCTTTTCAGCAAACCAGTTGTTACGGTCCTCTATACTTTTCTCATTCCATGATTCGAGGTCACGTACAGCAACTAAGCTGCTCTCAATACCAACCGCTTTTTTCGCCATAGCTGCTTTTTTCTTTGTCCAATTGCCCTTCTTGTCCGAGCCCTTCAATTTGTCACGAAGCAAAATGAAATTGCCGAGAGTCTTCACAAGGCGTTCGCTATCCTTATCTGTATAAGAACTGGACCGCCATTCTTTATTTTCTTTTTCAGGCATAATTTGTTCTACTTTGAAGGAATTATAGCCGTTGGTGTAATCTTCTTCATTGTCCACAAAGTTGTCATTGAGTTTTGACTCAAGCATATAGAGTAAGACACTGGCATTTCGCTTTTGGTCTTCACGCATAAGAGCTGCTTTCACTTCCTCATCAGAGGGCATGAGGAGGGCACCACGTGCTTCGTCATTTACGTATGACTTGAAACCTTCATAGGTATTGATATGGTTGCCAATAAGGTTCTCAGAGAACAAATCACTGTAACTATTGGTGGGAGACTTGCAGATGATACGACGAACGAGATAGGTTTCCAAATAGCTGAACAAATTTCCGCGTTCAGATTCACTCGGTTGTGTCCTTAATATATAAAGAATGTATGGTGTCATAGTCCACGCATTCGCTGCGTACATAAAGCCAACGATACGCTCTATGCCACGATTTTTGGGTAGAGCTTCATCCAAAGCCTCATTTTTGAAAGTATTCTTGTAGAGTTCAGCACAACTGACAACATCTTTAAGCATTTCCTCTTTGGTCAAATTGCACTTCTCTATGAGCCCCTTGAACTTCTCGTAAAGCCCGCCCTGCTTGCGGTAGTTTTTGATGTCAGACTGAGAGAGGTGCTTCCTAATCTCTTCATCCTGCATCTTGATGAGCATATAACGATAGAAAAAGTTATTTATGTGGGCGCTCTCCGCACGACCAGACACTATATCATCGTTCCAATAAGACTGATTAGTTCCCTCAAACACCTTCTTCCAGGTACGCTCATAGTCTTCGAAATGTTTTTCGTCATAGAAGTAGTTCTTCAACATATCGCCAGTTGTAAGACGAATGCCTGTAGTGTTGATAGTCTCAAAAATTTTCTGGGCATCCTCGTTCTCATTGAGGTAAATACAAATGAAAAGTAGAGAATTGAATACCGCTTGATACATCTCACGGGCTGAGACTCGGAAATCTTCATCCTGCCCCTTTTCCGATTTCAGGATTCTTTCTGCAAAGTATGAATAGGCCGCTTCCATGTTTGGAACTTTCAGTTCCTGCGTTTTGGAATCTTTCCATTCCTTCGGTTTGAGAAATTCTTCGTCAATCAGAGCTCTATAGGTTTTGAAGTCGTTATGACCAGGAACAAAAATTGGTTGGTTTGAATCCGAGGGGTTTTCCTGCATGATCGGGTCTTGCATGAACTTACTCCTAAAATAATTATCATTGCTCCCCATACGCAAGGACAAAGCCTTCATAAAAAGGACGGTAGTTGTCAAACGCTGCTGACCATCAATAACCTCATACACGTGTGTGCCGTCAGGTCCAGTTTGTTTCAATATGATACAACCCATGAAGTAAGTCTTAGGCGCACCATCTTCTTTTGCATCAAGGGCAGTTTGCGCAATGGCGTTGTAGAACGTTTCCCAGTTTTCTTCCTGCCAAACATATGGACGTTGGAAATAGGGAACTTTTAAAGTACGATTTGTAAGGAAGATCTCGTTCAGTGGTG
>CAVKQP010000335.1:0-4147 GCA_963658165.1 Clostridium sp. CAG:302
GCCTCATACTTCACATCATCGAATGTCCAAAGGAACCGGTCGCTATGCTGATACTTCACTTCCTTGCCAATCGTCTTGCCATTGATGGAGAGGCGGACACTATCGCCATTGGAAACGACATAGAGCTTTGGCAATACTAGACCATCTTTGTAGTTCCAGTGCCCCACGATATGGGTACGAGGCTTGAGATCATCTACCCAACCGTCCCACATCACTTGATGAACATAGAAGGCATCCTTCGGAATGCGCATGGCATCCACAACACCACTGGTACGATAGTTGACCGAACCACGAGCATGGGTCTGCGACTCGGAGAAGACGATCTTCACACCTCCCGAACAAACCTTGGTGCCCTGCCCCGGACGCTCTTGGTAGAACTCATACCAACGGCGCACAAACTCAGCCGCCAACTCATCCATATTATGATTATAGGCTGGTGCAGGGGCATTGCGATAGAGCGGTCCTTCGCCCTCTTGATGGAATGGATAGCTCCAAGAGTTCCAATACTTGCGGGCACCCTCGTCACGGCAATATTCCATCATCCACATCGGTATGTTGCGGCTCTTGTTGACATAGAGCATCTCCCCGCCATACTCAGCCACCTTGGTGCTGAGCATGTTGCGGCTACCAATGACACGACCGCCACGTGGATCATATTCATCGCGCACCGCCTTCATCTCAGCCATGTGATCATCATTGATGTTATTGTTGCCGCACTCATAGAAAAGAATGCTGGGATTGTTGCGGTTATAGATGATGGCATCACGCATCACCTCCACTCGTTGCTCCCACTGTCTGCCCACGGCATCTTTCTCTGCATCGCCCGCAGGCATTGCTTGAATCAACCCCACTCGGTCGCAACTCTCCACATCCTGCTTGCCAGGGGTGATGTGCATCCAGCGCACCACGTTGCCGCCGCTCTCCACAAACACCTTATTAGAATAGTCGCTCAACCACGCTGGCACGGCATTGCCCAACAAAGGCCATCCATTAGTGGAACGCTGTGCATAGCCATGCACCTGTATCACACGGTCGTTGAGGTAAATCATTCCGTCTTTGAACTCCGTCTTGCGGAAGCCCGTCACCGTGGTCACAGGGTCGCCGATGGCGGTCTTTTCATCCACGAGATAGGTCTTCACACTATACAGATAGCCATACCCCCAACTCCAGAAGTGCAGGTTTTGCATCGGATGACTTGCCTTCAACATGACCATCTGTCCTGGTTGGATGGTCTGCGCATCGCTCTTGAAGTCGGCTACAGCATTGCCATACTTGTCTTCTATCACGATATGGAGGGCACGCTTCACCGCTTTCTTCGATTCGTTCTTCACCTGGCTCTCCACATGAGCCACGGCTGTATGGTTAGGAATGTCGAAATCGGAAGCATACACATAGACACCCGTCGTTTTCAGGTTGCTCCAGAGTGGAAGGGTCTGGTGGACGGCAGGCATGATGTGGAGTTTCACATTCTTCGTGATACCACCATAGTTGGCATTAAACTCGGTATAGTTCCATTGGAATCGACTGTTGCTTGACTTCTCGCGATACTTGATGCTATTGTCGGTCTTCACCTCTATGAGATTGTCCTTCTTTTTGAGATAAGGAGTGATGTCGAAGCCGAATGCCATGATGCCATTCTCGCTCAGTCCCACCTGCTTGCCGTTGACATACACCTCGGCAGCTTGCTTGGTGCCCTCGAACTCGATGAGCACTCGCTCTCCATTCCTCAACTTTGGGGTATTGAAATGCTTGCGATACCAGCGCACTCCCTCGGAGAGCTCGTTGCATCTCACCTTGTAAGCCTCGTCCTCGTTCCAGGCATGAGGCAAGGTAACGTGCTTCTGGTTGTCTATGGTCCAACCCATATTAAAGTTGAAGGTTTCCCTTGCCATGGTTGTTTGGCAAGAAAGGGCAGTCATCGCCAAGAAGGCTACCATCGGTCTTGTGATTGTATTCATGTCGTTATTCTTGTTTGGTTATTACTTTCCGATTGCAAAGGTACGATAAATAGGTATCTGGAAATGGTCTTTTCGTTCATTCTTCGTTGGAAATGTACAAAAAGAACAACATTTGCACATTTAGCATAATTGCGTATCTTCTTTTTTCATTACTTTTGCAGCATAATTAAACCACAAAACGAAATAACAAACATGAGAAAAATCTTATTTTTGCTCTCGCTTATGATTTGCATCTCTGCGACGGCCAAGAAAACAATTCCTGTATTTATCACGGCAGGACAGTCGAACACGGATGGACGTATCGGAAACGAGCTGCTTCCCGATTACATCCAAAAGAACAAGTACAAGCACTGCTACTGGTGCTACAACAGCGGTGCGCACAACATGGATGGAAAATTTGAGCTATTCTGGCCTCGCATCATCAATAAGAACAAGCCGGGGCGATGGACTTACGATGCTGTGACCTATTACTGGCTCGACCAATCGATGAAGGAGGATTTCTATGTAGTCAAGGAGTCGCTTGGCGGCACTGCTATCGACCTCAGCTGCGGTAGCAACCAGAAAATGTACTGGTGCGCATCCCCTGCGTATCTCGACTCCGTGGCGGCATCCGACAAAGGCGGCAAGAGTCTTCTGAAGGCTCTCTGCGAGAACATCGACCTGGCCATCGACAACAGTCTCTCCAAGCTGCAGGGCGGCTATGAGTTCAAGGCACTCATCTGGCATCAAGGCGAGAGCGACCGCCACGCCAGCGGAAAGTATTACGAGAACCTTAAAGCCGTCATCGCTTACATTCGCCAGCACCTCGTGGATAAGACGGGCGACAAAAAAATACACCAAGCTCCCCATCCTGCTAGGCGGCATCTCACACAAAAGCCGCGGATGGAGCCAGGGCGTGGAGGACGGTCAGAAACGTCTGCAAGCCGAGGACAAGAACATCCACCTCATTGAAGTGGTCAATGCCCCCATGCAAAGTGACAATATGCACTTCAACGCCGAGGGTGGCGAACTGCTGGGCAAGAAAATATACAACAAATTGGTGGATTTGAAGTTGGCGGGCAAGAAGGCGAAGCACATTCCCGTAGAGGAATAAGTATACGCCATGACTTTCTTCCAAAACAAGCAAAACCATGATCAGAATTAAAATCATACTTATCGCTATGGTCTGTGCATCCACCTTGATGCAGGTGGATGCACAGATTCGTATCGCCAAGTTTTACGGCAACAAACAAGCGGCCATTTCCTTCACCTTCGACGACGGACTGAAGGAACAATACTCCCTCCTCTTTCCTAAACTGAAACAACTCGGCATCAAGGGTACATTTTGCATCATTGGTTCTTGGATGAACAATCCTCCCAAGAATCCCAACAAGCAACCTTTCTCCTGGGAACAAGCCAAGGAGATGGCACTCGACGGACAGGAGATAACCAGTCATGGCTTCTCCCACAAGAATGCGAGCAAGCTCTCCGCCGAAGAGTTGAGGCATGAGGTGCAGCACAACGACACGATCATCTACCAGCACACTGGCATCTTTCCACGCACCTATTTCTATCCTGGCAACAGGAAGAGCGATGCGGCTGTGGCTTATTGCTCAAAAGACCGTGTGGGCACTCGCACTTTTCAAGTGAGCCTGGGAAGCAAGCGCACACAAGAGTGGTTCGAAGAATATCTGAGTGGCATCATCGAAAGGAAAGAATGGGCTGTGACCATGACCCACGGACTCCGATACGGCTACGACTGTTTTGGCGACGAGACTCGCCTATGGAAGATGCTAGACTATGCCGTCCGGCAATCCGAGGCTGGAAAACTATGGATTGCCACCTTCCATGACGTATCCGCCTATCAACAAGAGCGGGACAACACGACACTGAAAGTCAAGAACAAGAAGAAGTGCATCATCGTGAGTACTAAAATAAAACTGGACAAGCGAATCTTCAACCATCCCCTAACCCTCGTTCTCGATTTCCACCCCCAAAAGGCTACGCAAGCAGGAAAGGAACTTGAGGTGAAAGTGTATGACGAGATTACACCCGCAGGAAACAAGAAAGGCAAGAAGTACTTGCTCGACTTCTTGCCTTCCGAAGGGAAGATCGTGATATTACCTTCTGATACCTCTACTACTTCAAATACTTAGCCAGCGGGCTCTTCATCTTCTTCAAGCCCTTGGCCACGCACTTGGCGTTGTGCT
>CAVKQP010000336.1:0-4070 GCA_963658165.1 Clostridium sp. CAG:302
GATGCTTGTTGTACGTGTATTCTGGAATAATACCCTCACGCAGTTTTATTCCGTAGTCGGGGATGGCAAATTGCTTTTGGCCTTTAACCAAATCTATATAGATGATGAAGCGTGCCAACAATACGACCTCCTGACCTGAGACGATTTTGTCCTTCACCACACCAGCGTCCGTTGGTATCACTTGATCCAGGAATTGCGTCAAGCCCTGGGTGTCTATTTCGCCCGTCTGAACATTGAGATAACGCTTCAGCAGAAAGTCCTTTACGAATGCCGGAAGGTTGCGCCCTGCAAATATGCTGTTCGTCTTTGCCGGGTCTTTATAGATGGACATTTGCGAAAAGTATGTCCTTATCTTATTGCTTATTTCTTCTTTCATATTTTCGGTTATTAAAAGCCTTCAAACAAATCTTCTTCTTTTGCACCTGAAGCCACACATACTTTATAATAGCGTATCACATTGCCAATCACCAACGATATGTCTGTACATTGCTCATTGACGGCAAGCGGTTCGCTTTCAAACAAGTCTGTGTCAGTCTGATGCAAGGTATACCTTTCGCCATTATATTCGATGAACGGCTTTTCCGTAGAAGGTACGTTCTTGATGCGGAACTGCACGGTCGGATTTGCGCCAGAGAGTTCTATGGTAAGGAGCTCTGCCGTCCATTCTGTACCACTCACACAACTGGACACGATGAATATAGGCACGAGTACTTCCTCCGGTGTGCAACCGCCATGAGAGCCCTGTCCTTTGGGTACTTTGTTGCAGAGGGAATTGTGGCGCAAGGCGCAAACGGTCTTTCCATCCTCCATGCGGAAATAGTTGTTGTCGGCCGTCCACGTGCCTGCTGTCTTAATTGCTATACGTCCGTGATGGTCCGACTCTACGCCGTTAAGTCCCAAACCGTTGCACAGTTGCGAAAGGTAGGTCAGTCCATGGTCAGACACGATGGCCACCTTCTTGCCATTGTATTTATCTGTAATGTCCTCTACCACGTCTCTCACCAGTTGCAGCTCTTTAACGATAGTCGTGGGCCACAGGTTGGTCGTTTGGTGGGCAAGGCTATCTAGGTCGCCAGACTTCTTCAAAGGTTCTGTAAAAAGGTTCTGCAAATTAGGTTTGTTCACCTCTGTCGTCGATGGAAGCAAGGCTCGTGCTATCTTGACATCGTTGAGGTATAGGCCCAGACTGTTCTTTTCGCGAATAATCTCTTTGATAAGGGGAATCCATTCCACGCCAAGTCCGTCTATCCAGTAGAACACTTCTATATCCTTGCGGTTTTGGAGTAGCGTGGATGTTGTGCTGAACGTCTGGTACCACGTATCAAAGGAAACCTCCGACTGGTTGAGGTCTGAAATCTGTCGTTCAATTTCCGCCGTATAGACGTTAGCTATCTTTGCCCGTTTGTATTCTTTCATGTATTCTTCAAGCCATGAGGGCACGTCCTTGCTTATGCCAAGCGAATCTGAATAGTAATGATACAAATCAGGATAGACTTCTTTCAATTGTCCAAGTGGCACCAATCCCTTGCCCAGCCACGACACGACGAGTTCTTTTTCCTTATCGGTAATGCCCGTGTAATATTTCAGAGCACTTGTAACGCTGAACTTCTCAGCTATCGACTGCAAGCGACTGACAAGCGTTGACTCTACGCCTTCAGTCAACACGACATGACGTTTGGCTGCTTCACGCAAACAGTATTGGCGTTCTTTCATCTCTGCTTCAATCTCGGTCATATCGAGCACGGCTTGTTCTATGAAGTCATTGCCAGTGAGGGTTGACGTCTTGCTGAGTATACGGCAGACGAAATCATTGCCGTCGTGTTGAAGCTGATAATATTTGGCAAGTAGCCAACGCTCATATTCCCCACGGTTGTCCAACCATAGTTTGATGAAGGTCTTGTATGAGTCAATGCCATTATTGGAGAAATAGCGTTCCACGTATTTCGCGAAACTAAATCCGTCGCTTACGTCAATGTTCTGAGCAAGCAGATTCCAGTTGTCGCCATCTCCCATCGCCTTAGTCATGCCTCCAAAGGCCAGTTGCAAGCCTTTTGTCAGGAACTCATAAGCATCGCTGCAAGCAACAAATGCAAATGCATTATCGGGCTGCGCATAGCATTGGTTGGCAAATATGGAATGTGAGGTACATATTATATTAGGTGTGACTTGCTTGTCTGCATCTTTCCACACGTTGAGCCATTCGTGAATGTCGTTCACCACGGTGTAATGCTTTTCCAAGCCTTCCACGCCATAGGTTGTGCCGTTTGTAAGGATGAGCCGATAGGTAAGTTCCTTGTCGCTTGAACGCAGTCGCCAAATGATGCTTTGCGTGTCGTTGCTGAAGGCTTCCATCTTTCCTTCCAAACCGACAATAGGGACGTACACACGCTGATGTTTCTCTACCGATTTAGGGGTTGCTTCAATGGCTTTGATTGTTTTCAGCAGTGCGTCAAATGTCTTCTTCTCCTCATTGTCGTAGAAACGTGCCAGTTCTGAGAAGGGAGCTATCACGCAGTTCTGACCTTCGTGCTTACGGATATGAGCCTCTATTCGTTGGGCCAGCTGTGTGTGGGTAAGCATCAAGTCTGGATATTCTGGGTCTATCCACTTGTCGACACTCTGCACCAAGGATTTTGTCTCCTCCCGCACAAAGTCCACGAACTGACTACAGTTGTGGAAATTGTCGAGAAGCACAAAGCGTATGGGGTAACGATTGCGCGTAGACGCATCCACACCTGTTGCCTCAAGGTCTGTCATGACCTGAGCCCTCAGGTCGTCAAATGTATTATACTCGCTGTACATATTTCAACAGAATATCAAGAACTGTCCCGTTCTCATTTTCTATGATTTCGCTTATCATATCCTTGACCGCCGCAGATGGCATCATCTTAATTTTGCTGGTCAACTCATTACGTTTCTCGTTGAGAACTTCTGCCGACGGCTCGTTGGCAACTGTGGCGGGTGCGGAAGGCGTGTATTGGTTTACTGGTGTGGTCGGTGTGGTTACGGGTGTAACGGGAGTAGCCTTCGACATTCTCCAGTCTTTCAGTTTGTCCTTCACCTCAGTCTCTTTCCACAGGCCGACTTCTCCTTCCAGGTGTCCTTGAAGGTATTGCATTGCCTCGGATATTTCCGCATCTTGCAGCGCTACAATCTCTACGTCTTTCAGGAAGTTGTTGAAACCGTCCTGATAGTTGCCGCCGTCGTGTTCAATGAGCAAGTTGCCCCACTCTATTTTCAGCTCGTCGTAGCCGTTGATGGTGTTGCTGAGCAGTTGCGGGTTCTTCATGCTTTCCGGGTCGCCTACCACCTTTATCACGTTGTCAATGAGCGCCTGCATCTGTGGCGTGTTGTTCTCGCTGACGCAGTATTTCAAAGCCCATAAGGGATAGCCCTTTTCCTTGGCGTATTCATGCTGAATGGCCCAGCGTGCATCTTTCAGCGAACTAATGTCGGAGTAACCTTTCAGTTTCTTCAGCGAGAACATGCTTATAAGGTTCTTGCACAGCTTGCCGGCCTCTTTGCTCTCGAACATGAAGTTCAGCTTTTGCGAGGTCTTGCCCTGCTCCCATGCCTTGAACATCTCGACAACATCGTCCACTATGTGTTGGGCGGTGCGTTGCTTTCCGTTTGTGTCGAATATCTGGTTTACGTATTTGCGCATAGCGAACGCCACCATTGCCATAGGTGCATATCCTTGGAACAGTCCGTAAGGGGGCTGGGTGAGGCCGATGAGTTTGTCGCCAAGGTTGAACGTCTGGTTCTTGTTCGTGTGGCGGCCTGAGAGCCATTCATCCACATAGTCGCACACTTGCTTCAAGGGGTGGTTCGGGTCTACGTCGCTCTTCCATTCCAGGTTGTCGTCTACGCTGTCCTGCAAGAGGTACTCTACGTGGCGAGCTGGGCCGCTGCATGCCGACGATGCCGTAATGTCTGGCTTGGTGTGGTAGGAAAGCACGGCATCGACGGTAGCCTTAACGGAGGCTTTCTTCCAATAGGTAGTGGAACTTTTGGTACGAATGAGTTCCAACGATTCGGGGCCGGCACTGAATATGACTGGAGCGATAGTC
>CAVKQP010000337.1:0-3306 GCA_963658165.1 Clostridium sp. CAG:302
CCACAAGTCTTGGAAGATGTCACGCACAAAACCGACAACCTCTACTCCTGCCAACACCTGTAAGCGAACACCATTGGAACTAATCTTGCGGAACTCCATCAACTGGGTGACGAGGCGCGACAATCGCTTGGTGCCTCGCATGGCAGTCTGCATCGAGGATCGAGACACAGAACCCGTCTTCTCATCCACAATCTTGCCCACTGCACTCTGGATGATAGCCAAAGGAGTACGGAACTCATGGGTGACATGAGTGAAGAAGTTGATACGGAAGTCGTTCACCTGCTTCTCCATCTTCATCCGCTGGTTGAGCTGAAATTTCTCCTTGCGGTTCATGAACACATAGTAAGCCACCACTGAGAGTATGAGCAGATAGACCATCCACGAATACCACATGTTATACCATGGCTCCGAGATATGAATCCTCAGCGTACGCTCCTTCGACCATTGGTTGCCATGCCCCATCGAACGAACATGGAACACATAGTCACCCGGCTGAAGCGCGTTATAGCTCACGCTGTTCTTATTGGTGGCATAACTCCATCCTTTATCCACTCCCTCCAAGTAGTATTGATACACCGAACTGCCCACATTGCCGTAGTCGAAGTTGGAGAAAGCGAATGTCAAAGAATTTTGGTCATTCCTGAACTTAATGTTTTTCAGACAGCCAGGGGCGCCTTCCCAACCATCCATCTTGTAGATGGACTCTCCTTCAACCAAAATATCCGTGATAGTTGGCACGGTGGCAGTTGTCACTCTGGCGATAGCTGCCTTATAAGGATTCACCACCACCAGACCGTTGTTGGTACCGAAGAGCATAGTTCCGTCAGACAACTTTTGGGCACTATTCTCCTGGTAGGAATTGCTCTGCACATCCTCGTTCACCACATTGTTGTCAATACGTCCTGTTCGCACATCCACTCTCACCAGTCCACTTTCCGTTCCTGCCCAGATGTTGCCTGCTGGGTCTTCAAGAATGCTGACAACATTGTCGCTCCCCAAACCATTGTCTGTGGTATATTGATTGTAAGTCAACTTGTTTGCCCTGACATCATACTTACATCTCAGCAAGCCCGTTCCGACACCGCCAACCCATATGTCACCATTAGAAGCACAAAACACTGTCAACAGTTCATTGTATGGGAACTTGCCATTGCCCAAGTTGAAACGGCGGAAACTCTTCTCCGTGATATTCTTCTCACGAGAATCCACCATACATAGTCCACCATTGGTAGCCATCCAAAGTTGTCCTAGACCGTCCATACTCAAATAGTGTATGGCTCCCGCCCCCTGCTTGTAGCCAAGAAAACGCTTGATGCGGATCGGCTTACCATCTTGATAACGAGTCAACACCAGTCCGCCTTCACTGGCAGAACGGATCGTTGCCAACCAAACCCTCCCCATCTTATCCTCGACAATGGAATAGACATCATTGACTGTCATCTCTTTACCTTTTCCTTCCTCCAGACAGAGTTTGCCATCTACATAGAGACCACCACCACGAGTTCCCTCCCAATAGTGTCCTCTACTATCCTTGAAGGTTGCATATATACTATAAGGTATGTCGCTTCCATTTCCTATCGACATCGTATTGACAGAAAAAACATAGCGAGCCTTATTCTTACCCATCAACTGTAGTTTGCCGGCATTGTCATAGAAAACACGCAGTACGGCATTATCGTTGCCACCAGTCTGCACATGCGTATCAGGATAGAGATACTGCATAAATGAGTTGAACGACTTGCTCAAGCAAGCCACACCTCCCGACTCCTGGCATAGCCAGACGCACCCCGTACGATCCATCAACGCCCCTATCAAGAAATTAGAGTTGATCAAGGGATTCTCATCGCTAGCCATGATATGTTCCAACACTCCGTGCTTGATGTCATAAATATAAGCACCTTTGCCATACGAAGCTATCAAAAACCGGGTGTCGCTGAGAACAAAGACATTGTACTTACGATGGCGGTTGCCCTGGTCCTTGACACCCTCCACGAGATTGACGCGGCGATAGACACCTTGCGGAGAAAAGATGACCATGTCGCCATTCTTTGCCGACACAAAGTCGCTGCCACGCTGCGACTCGATCAATCTACCGTCTTGCATCTGCAAATCAGCAGGTTTGCTCACGTTCAAATTATTGATGTCGATGCTATAAGTGGCATCGTGCATGAAAAGAACCCACTGTTTGTTCCATCCTACGCTGGCCGTTACCTTACCCTGCAATTCCCGATGCTTTGCCAAACTGACTTGCCTCACCAGCTTGCCCTGCAGGTTGAAAAGATAAAACATACCTCGGTCGGTGAGGAAAGCCATCTTGTCGCCAATGTGCTGCCCCACGACAAAGTTGCCTTTCGCCTTCTGCTGAGGTTGGTTGGAAGAAGAATAAAAATAAAGTCCTGTCTTTGTGGTTATCCAAGCGCCATGCGCTTGGTCGATATATATATGTTTGACACCAACCACAAACCGATGCCCTTGTTTGGCGGTATAGTCGGCGCACCCAAACTGCCCGTTCTTGTAAGTAATGTGGCGAACACCTTGCTCTGTATCGTAAAGCCAGACATCGCTACCATCGAACACCACGTTCCTGTAGGTACGCATATAATCGCCCTTGGCGGTATAATCTACAAACTGCGCCTTAGAAAGACTGTAACACGACAAATAAGAAGTAGAAGTGTTTGCCCACAACAAGTCGTTGCGGTCATCATAATGGATATGTCCCAACGTTCCTTGCACCAACTTGGGCAAAGGAGCATTGAGCATATTGTAATTGAGGAAGGAATAGCCATCATAGCGTGACAAGCCATTGCTAGTGGCAAACCAAATATAGCCCTGTCTGTCTTGTATGATGTCATACACCTGATTGCTCAGCATTCCATCCCTTGCAGAGAGGTTTCTGCCCACCATCTGCTGGAAGTTCTGCGCTTGGGCCGTAAGAAAGCCTAAGAGTATGGATAGTACGATTATTACACGATATTTCTTCATCATATTTCAGTATATTAGCGTTTGCGACTGCAAATATACACATTATTCATGAAACTACCACACTCTTAGGCTACAAAAATTAATTGTGCGTTACAACTTTCTTCACTACCATCTTGCCATCCTTGCGCTGCTTGACGATAGTAACGCCTTGCATCTTGGCATCCTTTCCGTATGAGCGACCTTGCAGGTCGTACTGGTTTTCGATGCTTGCGCCATCTGTGGAAACACCACTAATGCCAGTGGCTACGGCCTTGACACGCACCTTGCCCGAGGTCAGAAAGTCGGTGGTATCAAATTCATATCCGTCGCTTTGGATGGCATAGG
>CAVKQP010000338.1:0-494 GCA_963658165.1 Clostridium sp. CAG:302
CATCAATTTCTATTTCTTAACGAACACTTTCTTGACAGTGCCGTCGCTCATCTTGATGATATTGATGCCACTCTGCGGTGCGTTAATAAGCATACCGTTGACATTGTAGCGGCCAATGACCTTTGCCGAGTCGGCGTCACCCAATTGCTTGATGCCTGTGGTCTGGCTTGACCCATTAGCAAGATCGACGACTACATAGTCGGACCTGTCAGACTCTGCATAGTTGCTGCCTTGCTCACGAATGGCGGTAACGGCGTAAGCATACTCATCATACTCATAGTCGTAGAGGTTGGAGAATGTAGTGGATGTTTCGTCTTTACCCTCAACCGTTGTAGAGCTCAATGTAGTATAGATGTGGTCGCCTGCCTTCAAGTTCTGGCTAACCTTTACATAGTCGAGCATGAAATTATAACTAGAATAGAAACGGAGCGTCACAGCCGCGCCACTCTCTGGAACTGTATAAGTGCCGTCAATTTCGCCATTGTCGTCGAATG
>CAVKQP010000338.1:504-3182 GCA_963658165.1 Clostridium sp. CAG:302
GAATCAGATAAGTCTGATTGTCTGTTGCCACAGAGAGATTAGTACCAGCCTCGCCTACGGCCCTGATAGTCAACTTGAAATTGGTGTTATTGGCAAGATAGAGCACCGGAGTCTTAACAGAACCAGTGGTGTAATCATCGCTGATGGCGCCAACCCAACCCTGAGCCAATGCCAAGTTTTTAGCAGTCCATCCTGGAGTTTTGGTATAGCCATCGAGACTCTCATACTTGCTGCTACCAGCCTGCTCGGGATCGGTAGGATCGGTGGCAGAGGTAACATCGGAATTGACAAGAGAGAAATCCTCGTCAACAACTGCATACTCGCCATCTTCCTTGGCTGTAACAACGCCATAGTTGTCTACACGATAACCTGTAGCCTTTAAAGAAGGTTCCCAGTTGGCAGTATAACTGCCACGGCTATCGATGTCGGTGGCCTCCTTCACCTTAGGTGTCGCTACACCGTATGCCAAATAGAGGTAAGATGCAGACGTCAATTTACTATAATGAGACTGAACGCTATAATAATAGTCCTTATCTGCATCAAGATTAGTATAGGTATAGCTGGTTTTCTTAGTTGTATCATAAGGATAGCCATACTCTTCATCCTCTGAAGCTGCAACCAATTCCCTGTCTTTTCCAGCCTGAATATCGATATTGTCTAGCACTACATAACTGCCCTTTGGCATGTTTGTCGGGTAGATGCGCACGCCGAAATACGTATCGTTGAAACTGTCATAGCTGGCATCCTGCATGTCAACCTCCTCGGGAGTAGTCCAAGAAGAACAATAGAAGCTACCAAAGTTAACCCACCCGTTCACCGTGAGCAAGTCAACATTTATCTCACTTTCTGCGTCGTCGAATTCATCAACATCTCCAACGGCCTGCATCCAGAACTTCATGCTCTTGTAAGTGGAGAAATTATATGGAGTAACCAATGTATCGCCCTCGGCAAGGGTCAACGCCTGAGAGTCATCAGCACCCACGCCAGCCTGTATATTGCCATTGGTTTTGAAATCATCAGCGATTCCACTTTCGAAATCGGCAGTCCAGTTGCGTTCCACCATACCGGTTTCTTTTGGTTCGTAGAGCCATGTCCAATAGTAGGCAGCCATATCCACTTTCTGCCAATTTGCCGTGAATGTGGAATCGGTAAAGTTGGTAGCAGGCAACATGGTGGGAGGTGCTATATAGTTGTTTTCACGGGTGATATGAACATAATCTATCAAGCACTGGCCATATGAAAGCAACTGCAAGAAGCCGTCATTGTCGGAACTAATGTTATGCACCTTGAATGTAATTGTCTTCCATCCTGTATTAGGATAAAGGTTTATGCTCGTATTGGTTGAGCCATCATCAGTCTTGGCAAATACGGGGTCGGTATAGCCATTTTTTAAGACATTAATGTTAAGAAGGGTGGAACTGTTTCCATAATTCTTCACTCTCAAAGTGATAGTCAAGTTACCGGAATAGTCGCCTAACGGTGAATTGAGGACTGCACCGATATAGCCCATCGGGTCGTTGAGATAGGCATTACCACCTGCCTGGAACACCCAACTGCCACACCAACCGGATGTTTCGGTGTATTGAGGGTCGATATCCCATTTCGAACCATAGCCAAAATAGTTGTATATGTCGCAAAGAGCTTCTTCATCAGGAGTCGTTTCAGAACCTTTGGTAAACTTGTTGAAGTCTTCTGTAAGATATTCGTCAGTTACAGTTTCTTCATACCAAGATTTCTTGGGCGATTTATTGGAATTGATTGCCGATGTTGCAGACTCGCTTTTTGCTAAAGTTTTCAACTTAGCCAAGAGCGGTACGCGATGACCTTTAACCAAGATGGTCTGATGATCCTTGTCCACCAATTTTCTGCTGCCACTTTGGGCTAAGGCAGAAATAGGCAGAAGAGTCGCTGCTGCCAACAGTAAGCCATAAACTGGAGTAATTCTTCTCATGCTCTATATGCTTGTTTTTGGTTGTGGAACTCGTTTACTTTTTATTTACATCAGTAGTTCAAAGCAGAGTTCCAACGACTTTTTGCCACCGATGTTCTTTCTTTTCAATCGGTCGCAAAAGTATAGAGTTTCAAAGAAAACGACAAATATCAGATGTTATACCGTGTCTTAATTTATACATTAAGACATAAAACGTTATTTATGCCTTGCTTTTGGTAACATTTTGCAACCTTGCCGAACGTTGGTATTCACTTGGTGTCAATCCGGTGACCTTCTTGAACATCGCCACAAAGTTGGTTCGGCTCTTGAAGCCCACGCTTGCCGAGATGGCCTCAATGGTGAAATGCCCATATTGTGCGGTGTCGCTCAGTCGTCGGCATGCTTCCTTCACACGACATTCGCCAAGAAAGGCATTGAAGTTCTTGCCCGCCATCTCGTTGACAACTTGCGACACCTTGGCATAAGGCGTTTCCACGTGTTCGGCGAGAAGTCGCAAGGAGAAGTCGGGAGAACAAACCACGCTAATATCGGCCATTACTTCCTGTATCTTCTCGAATATTTGCGCCTTTTCCTGTGCATCAAGATTACTGTTCAGATATTTTGCTTGTCTGTTTTCGCTTTCCCGATGCAAACTTTCCTGCATTTTCTCATAGAGTGCTTGTTGTTTGCGGCGTAGCTCCCGATTCTTGCGAACGAAATAAAGGGCAGAAATGACAGCACCTATAAC
>CAVKQP010000339.1:0-939 GCA_963658165.1 Clostridium sp. CAG:302
GCTATTACCATTATGTAAAGTCCTCTTCAGTTATACGCTTCCTATGCCTTCTCGTCAGCGAGACGCATCAAATATTTTCCATAATCATTCTTGAGCATCGGCTTTGCTACTGCCTTGAGTTGCTCACGATCAATCCAGCCCTTCTTATAAGCTATCTCTTCAAGACAAGCAATCTTCAAGCCCTGTCGCTTTTCAATGACTTCAATAAACGTGCTCGCCTCACTCAGGCTATCATGCGTACCCGTGTCAAGCCACGCAAATCCACGCTGCAGGGTCTTCACCTTCAGCGATTTGCGTTTCAAATATTCTTGATTTACGCTTGTAATCTCCAATTCGCCACGTGCACTCGGCTTGATATTCTTAGCGATATCAACCACACTATTGGGGTAGAAATAGAGACCTACGACGGCGTAATTGCTCTTCGGGTGCTCCGGCTTCTCTTCGATGCTCAGACAATTGCCTTGTGCATCAAACTCTGCCACACCGTATCTCTCCGGGTCGTTAACGAAATAACCGAATACAGACGCTAAGTTATCATCGGCATTCTTCACACATTCCTGCAGAATACTGGAGAAACCAGCGCCATGGAAGATATTGTCACCCAAAATCAGGCACACGCTATCGTCACCGATAAACTCCTCGCCAATGATAAAGGCTTGTGCCAACCCATCGGGCGATGGTTGCTCAGCATACTCCAAATGCACGCCAAAGTCGCTTCCATCACCAAGCAAACGCTTGAAACCCGGCAAATCGTAGGGGGTAGAGATGACGAGAATGTCGCGAATGCCAGCAAGCATCAGCACGGAAATGGGATAATAAATCATCGGTTTGTCAAATATAGGAATGAGCTGCTTGCTGATTCCCTTTGTGATGGGATAGAGTCTGGTGCCAGAGCCACCAGCCAATACAATACCTTTCATACTTTGCTGTAAACTAAAA
>CAVKQP010000339.1:949-3148 GCA_963658165.1 Clostridium sp. CAG:302
TAATAAGTTTCAATTGATGCGACAAAGTTACGAACAACATTTTGTCTTGCCAAAGAATGCGACTATTTTTATACTAAAATTTTGATATTTGGCACGTTTGTTGTAATTTTGCAAATTATAACCGGCATTTAAAGTCGGTTGATACACATCATTTATATACAAAAGACAATGGGAATACTATCTAAATTGTTCGGAAAGAACAACGCCGAAACACAACGAATCGGCGGAATGGAAGACTATATGACATTGATACGTGTATATTTTCAAGCATCTATGGCATCCACATTAGGCATCACCAACCTCGCCATGTTGCCCGACCTCCGCACGTTCAAGTCGACACTCCACGTACCAACCGTAAACAACAAGCTCGGCATCGGTGAGAAAAGCCGCTGTCGCAAAATGATGAAAGAGCTTTACAATACGGACGACGACTTCTTCAAGGAGATAGACCAAAGCATCCGCAAGAACTGTAGAAAGTTGCAAGACGTGCAAACCTATCTTATACAGTTCCAAGGATTTACGCAAGACATCATGATGCTCGCTGGCAATCTGATGAAGTTTAAGTTGCGTCTACCTTCTTTCTTTAAGAAAGCACTCTACACAATGACTGAGAAGATGGTCAACGATGTGTTTGACAAAAACGACTATAGTGATGCGGGTGTAATTAAGACCGTGCTCGCTATCCGCAACTACGACAAGCACCTCGGCTTCTCACGTAAATGGATTACCGACTTTGTCTATCAGGTGTTGATGCTCGCTAAGAAAGAACCAAAGCCACAAGAAAACGAGAAATAAGCACTTGCGGACAAATAAAGCGTACACACTTATCGTCCTCACTATCAAGCAGAGGCAATAAGTGTGGAAATAAAGCCTTCAAGTCAAAAAGGAAGCGAAAGATTTGGCATATTCGGCATTTTATCCTAATTTTGTAAGCAAAATGTAATTGTATGAGAACAGACGAAAAAACGCTGACTCAATTTACCACCCGCATCAGACAGATGATTCTCCATTATCTAGAGATCAAGAAGGAGAACGCAGAACTCTATGCGATGGTCGATGAGCGCGATGCGGAAATCGCATCGCTCAAGGCGCAATTGTCTGAAGCCAACAACAATTACACGCTGTTGAAAACGGCAAAGATGCTCGAAATAACCGACGGAGATATGGAAACCACACAGAAGCGTCTTGCCAAACTCATCCGCGATGTCAACAAATGTATCACGCTACTGAGCGAATGATTCACAACCAATGGCAGAAGAAAACAAATTACATATCCGACTGCACGTCTACGACACAGAAATTCCTGTAAACATTATACGGGAAGAGGAAGAATTGTATCGTAACGCAGCCAAGCTCATCACTGCGACAATCAACACCTATGCTGATATGTTCAAGGGGCGAAAGAGCGACAAAGACTTGCTCTATATGGCACTCGTAGATATAGCACTCAGATATGAAAGGGAAAGCCAACGCAACGACGTGGGCCCCGTCAATGATATTCTCGCCAAACTAACCACTGAAATAGAGGACGCGCTCAAGGACAAACCCGACAACAAGTAAATGGACAGCGTCTAAGGTAGTTGATACACAACTGAACAGAGAATATTATCTTAAAACACAACAAATAAATGAATGTAATTATGATCATAATTCCGATTGTCACACTCTTGGTTGGTGGTGCGGTCGGATATTTGATTTTCCGCTACGTCATCAAAGGAAAATATAATGAGATGATGGAAACGGCGAAGAAAGACGCCGAAGTTATTAAGGAAAAGAAGCTGCTCGAAGTGAAAGAGAAGTTCCTCAACAAGAAGAGCGAACTGGAAAAAGAAGTGCAGCAACGCAACCAAAAGATTCAGCAAAGCGAAAACAAACTGAAGCAGCGCGAGCTTTCTCTCAACCAAAGACAAGAAGACTTGGGACGCCGCAAGCAGGACATCGACCAGCAACAGAATCGCATCGACAACGAGAAGAAGCTCTTGCAGATTAAACAGGAAGAACTCGACAAGATGCAGATTCAAGAGCGTGAGAAACTTGAAGAACTGTCAGGTCTTAGCGCAGAGGAAGCAAAGACTCGCTTGGTAGAAAGTCTGAAAGACGAAGCCAAGATGGACGCTGCCAGCTATGTGAACGAAATCATGGACGAGGCAAAGCTTAACGCTAATGCCCAAGCTAAGAAAATCGTAATCCAGACCATAC
>CAVKQP010000340.1:0-3013 GCA_963658165.1 Clostridium sp. CAG:302
ACCAGCAATCCTACGGCGGATACGGGGAGAATTGATGCCGTTATAGGAGGTACGGCGCCCTCGCCGTACCAATCGTTAACGACAATAGAGACAATAAGAGACAACTTTATGGCAATGTGTTTCACGTCGCCGCCCGTTGTCACCATTGTCTCTATTGTCGTTTTTCTATAGGAAGTCCGGTGCCCTCTCGTATCAATCGAACGTAAGAGCAAAAGCCCATTCCGCTTATACAAAATCTTCGAGAAACTAAAAAGTTTGGGGTCAAACATTCTTTATGCGTAAAAACTCTTCAATATTTTTCTTTTATCTTTTGTTTTTTCTCGATAAAAATCCTTAGTTTTGCAATTGGACTGTACTTGCAGACATCAGTTGTCGCAGTTTGACGAGTTCTTACATGACGACCAAGTCGGCAGCCTACGCCGTGCCGAGTGTAGTGAAGTCACCTATCTGACATATCTATACAATAGCGGGCATTGGGTGGGAAGACAGTCCAGACATAATGGAAGGCGTTTATCGACGCTGTGTTTAAGACTCTCTGTAATCTTGCAAATTCACAGTTAATCATAGTCTTGAACGTGGTCAACGGTAGATGTCCCGGGTGTGATTATATCAATCCCGCGGAGACCTGTAAGCATGGATTGCACCCCTTCGGGCGCAGTCGTCGGTGTTGTATAGGTCTCTTTGCGGATGCAATTTTCATATCGGCGTGGGCTCTGACGTTGTCTGTTCAACTATGATAGGCAATTGCAAGAGCCTCAGAGAGTGGGATAGACAACAGGACGACTCCACGCTCTTTTTTTGTGTCTTGACTTGACTGATTTCTGTTTAGAAAAAAGTTATCACCGATATGAACGTCGATGACTGGCCATCGGAAGATGGATACACCCCAGGAGGCGGTGAGCACCCTCCCTGCGCTGGACTTGCCTCCAACGCCCTCCCCGAAACTCAAAGCACCACTGCCGCAGAGAGTTCACAAACAGGGGTGTCCACTAGAAATGTGTCTTCGGGAACCAGCTCCAAAGAACAAGACGTTCCTCATTGGTATGTCCTGCGCACCACTTACGGCAGGGAGAAGAAGGCGTACAACTACATGACGGCCAAAGGTGTCACGGCGTACTATCCCACCGTCGATGCCGTAAAACTCATGGACGGCAAGCGCAAAGTTGTCACCGAATCACTTCTCCCGAACATCTTCTTCGCCTACGGCACCGAAGAGCAACTCAAATCTTTCGTTTACGACAACGTAAACCTTCCTTTCCTCCGCTTCTATTACCGACACGTCCACGTCGGCAACAGCGTTTCCAAAGCTCCCCTGACAGTTCCTGACCGTCAGATGGAAAGTCTGAAAATCATCTGTTCCGCCGACGCAGACAACACCATCGTGTCATTAACCGAAGTGCCAAAGTTCCGGAAAGGGCAACTGGTAAAAGTCATCGACGGAACTTTCAAGGGTGTAATAGGAAGAGTGGCACGATGGCAAGGTCAACAGCGAGTTGCCGTCATGGTGGATGGTTTAGCAACCGTTATAACAGCATACGTACCAAGCGCGTTTTTACAGAAAGTAGAAAAATAGCGAATAAAAAGACTCGCTGTATATTTCCAGATAGACCATCGCAATGATAGTAAAGAAGATATTCACACAAGATTTGCAGATAGCCAAATCCTTGATAAACAAGGATGAAATGGTTACACGCAAATACTTTTACCAGCAATGCTATCCCCTGTTTAAGTCCATTTACGACAACTATTATACCGATTGTGTAAATTGCAAGGAGTTTATAGACGAGATTTACATAGTTGTACTCGCTCCAAGCAAGGCTACAGGAAAATGCCAAATGGAGAACTTTAGAGGCGAGAGTACATTGACAAGTTGGTTGAAAACTGCCTGTCTCTTCTATTGCTACAAGCAGTTTGAGCAAAAAGAGCGTATGCCGAAACATGAGCCGATTTCCTATTCAAATGCGAAAGATTATGAAGATGAAGGTGATAGAACCGACTCTATTTACGGCTCTATAGACATAGATTTTTCTAATCTCAACCGTCAAGATGCTCTAACCATCATCAAACAGATGCCCAACAAGCGTTATAGTGAGTTGATACGTCTGCGCTATTTGGAACTGAAGAGCAATGAGGAAACCGCAATAGAATTGGGAATGTCAATGGAGAACTATTATAACAAGCATAAACTCGCCAAAGAACAGTACGAGCGAATATTCAGAAAGGAGAAACTGCATGAATAAAGACCAAAGCATACCTCTAAGTATAGAACGCTTCGCAGCCTACCTTGACCATAATCTGCCTGATAGCGAGATGCAAGCTATTGACAACGTGGTGAATAAAGATGAGTCGCTGAGTAAGTTTGTCTGTCTGTCAAAGGAAGCTGATACAGTTATGGCTGAATGGCAACCAGAAGAGATACCTTTTGATGCCAATTCAATAGATTTTGAATTACCACAAATCGATGCTAATCATTTCTTTGATTATGGTTCTGATTTTGATATTTTGGAATTTCCTGCTAATAGCAGTCATTTGACTAATAAAGAAGATATGATATTGGGCCTATTGTCACCTAATGACATTCAGCAGCAATATCCTGACACATGTGCCATAAAATCGCAGCAAATTATATTGCAATCGCATAACATAGACATCAGTGAGGATGAACTCGTCAGAGAATCCATCGAAAAAGGATGGTATACCCCAGGGGCAGGGACTGCTCCCTCTGAAGTTGGTAATTTGCTTGAGGAACATGGTATAAACGTAAGTCGTTATGAACATGCATCCATTGATGATATTGCAGCAGAACTTGCAAAAGGGCATCAAGTAATAGTCGGTGTAGATTCAGGGGAATTATGGACACCAGGAGCGTATGAGAGCCTTGAAGATTTTATCATAGGCAACGGAGCTGATCATGCCCTCATCGTAAGTGGAATAGATGTTAACCCTCTAACAGGAGAAAGAGAGGTTACGCTTACCGACCCAGGCACAGGAGAAGTGGCACACACCTACACAG
>CAVKQP010000341.1:0-2930 GCA_963658165.1 Clostridium sp. CAG:302
TCACTTTGAAATAGCTGTTGAAGTGGAAGGTGCAGAGGTTCCATTTCTTCACATCGGGATTTTTCAGGCACAGATCTTCTACGTCACAAAGCATGGCTGTATGTGCGCTGGCAATGAGAAAACGTGTCTTGTGTGCAGGTTTCAGTAGTTTCGTCGTAGCGTCCACAAAGAATCCGGCACGCAGTATGTCGCCTACATGATAGGTGGCATCCACAATAACAGGTGCATTGGTGTCGCGGTAGAAGAACTGCAGGCCGGGTAGTGTCCAATTGGCAAACTTCTCGTAGAGTTGCTTGTAGTCCACCTTTGCCTTCTTGGGCAGATGACCTCTCCCTGCATCACAGAGGCTTCCGCTTGTGGTGATGAAGTAGGGCTTTTCGTCTATCTCGGCATAGATGAAGTTTGCGTTCTTCATCCAGTATGCCGTGTCGAATATCATTGGGAAGATGATGTCGCCATTCACATGTGCCACCCCGTAGGTGTATCTTGTCTTAGGGTTAGTCTTCGACTTGCGTATGGTGTTGCTGAACACAAAGAAGCCATGCTTCACCCTGAACACGTCATTGTGCCATACTCTTAGCACCACACTCCCGTCTGGGCGCAATATGTTCTCCTTGGCTCCCTGCTCCGCCTTGTAGTAGCCTTCTCCATATTCCTCTATATAGGTATAGCCGTCTGTGATGCGGTCTCCCGCTCGGTTTATGAGATACCACTTGCAGTCGTCATGCACTCTGGCTACTCCGTTGCTGTCGTAGTCGTACTTCGTCATGGCTATTCCTCCCTTAGTTGTTTGCCAATCCAGCCTTCGTCAACGCACGGCGCGCCTTTCACTTCCATCCGAGGGTCCACACTGCATGCCATCTTGTGCTCGTAATAGTTGTCCATGGCTAAGCGCACCTGCATCATACAATCATTCTCTTCGTCTTCATATTCAAAGAGGATGGTGCCGTAGGGGAACTCTTCGGTTGGGGCTTTGATATTGTCGAAGTAGAGGCCGTAGCCTTTCTTTGCCAGCTCTGGATAGAGAATATGCGTTATCATATATTTCTGGCGCTCTATTGCCACGTCGTCCAATCTCTTTTCAAGTATGAGTATCTTCTCCTTCAGGCGGCTCAGGCCGAACACTCTGCGAAAGGTGTAATTGTCGCTTATGTCCAATTCGCTTTCTAACAGTTCCATGGGGCTGTAGTCGTAATCGTCCGGCTTGAAGAATTCGAAGAACAGCATGAACTGACGCTCCATGTCGTGATAGACAAAACTTATCGGTATGATAGTATCCTTGCCGCAGTGAGGACAATGATACATATACGACTCCCCGGAGAATATCTTTTCTTTGAGTTCGGGGTTTAGGCTCACATTCACTGACGACCAGAAGCTAAACTCTCCTTCTTGCTGGCAGTGTGGACACGTTATGCTTACTTTTATCAACTGCGACATATTCGTTATTCATTGATGGTTGGCAAGTTATTGGCAAGTTAAGCTTAGCCCAAGTTAGACATCTTGATAGCCGTGACTACTTGATTCAGAAAAGCCTTTTCATTGCGTCATTGTCGTTTTGTCCGTCTCTTTCGGACTACCATACAATATATGAGCCACCTCCCTACACCCACAGTCACAATTGTTCCTCTTTTGATAATGAGGACGCATTGAGTATGCTATCTTTTGTCATGCTGAATCGTATTAGTCTTTCTCCCAATAATTTGTTTAGAATAAACCTATGTTATTTCTAAGCCAAAGAAGTTCTTTCTCAATACTTGGATTGTTCAATCCAAGACTTTGAGCCTTTTTCAAACATTGGAAAGCTTCATTGTATCGTCTCACCGATGACAAAGCCATACCCATGTTTGAGTAGATTTGTGCATCTGTAAATGGTGTGCCTGCTGTGTATGGCTCGTCCAAGGCCTTCTTGAACGCATCGATAGCCTTTCCATACAGTTTTTGACGATAATATTGAACGGCTTGATTGAAATAGATTGTACGGCCTCCTGCAAGTTGTTTAAACCACTTGAAGCGCATGCCAACTTCAAGGTGTTCCATATCTACATAACCTTTATGGTCATTTGGCTTTGTAAAACCACATTTCTTGGCAACCATTTCAGAGGCTACATTGTCACTGCTAATATCCAGCATGACCTGTTGGAACGAAAAGTTCTGCAAGAGAAAGTCCGTTAACCCCTTAAGCGCAGATGAAGCATAACCTTCCTGTCTGTGGAATGGGTGTACGGCATAACCAACATTCCACATTGGCATGTGTGTAACTTCGTTCATCACGGGCTCTGCCGAGATAAATCCTACTTCACCTCCAAAATTATTGAAGATTATGAAATTCAAGGAAGCTTTCTGCATATTTGCACTTATGATATACTGACAGAAAGCTTTTATGTTGGCGGCATGGTCTGCACGTAGAACATAATACTTCTTTATGTCATCATATCTGAATAGTTCTTCGATGAACCAAACGTTCGTCGGACTTACAAGATGAAGTGAACATTGTCCACAATCAATCATATTGTGTGTTGCCATAATAATTCTGTTTTATTCTATTTGTATGGTTGTTAAAATCACCTGTTTAGTGTGCGTATCTTCCCCTTCCCGATAAACAAACAAGTCTTGCTCCGCTTTCACCGATTAGCTAAGCTGCGCCCCCTCGCGAAGCCCCCCCTCACAGCGGGAGAAGTTCGCGGAAGCGGAGCTCGTGGGCGTGCTTTTCTTCGTCGGTGTAGGGTTGCTCGGCGAGCCAGGTCTTGAAGGCTTCGATTGCTTGGGTGTGCATTTGCGCTCTGCCGGCGTTCAGTCCGCTTTGGAAGGGACGGTAGGGCAGGTGCGTGCGGTTAAAGTTTCCGTCTGCCATGTGTAAAAAGGTTTGGGCGTGGATTAGTTTTCGGGGATGAGGTATTTGTCCTTCGTCTCCTCGATGATGCGTTTCTTGT
>CAVKQP010000342.1:0-2885 GCA_963658165.1 Clostridium sp. CAG:302
ATGCTATACTCTTCCACATCTTTATATACCGATGCCGTTGCACCGACAATGGCATATTCTCCAATGGTGACGCCCATTCCTACATAGGCACGGGCACCAACCCAAGAACCTTTACGTAATAGAATCGGTGCAATGACCAACCCCGAATCGTTCTCATTGATTGTATCCGTCTTATGCCCTGCCGCACACAAATAGGAATACTGTGATACGGTCACATTATCCTCCAATGTCACCATGGCTTGGTTGTAGCATATCACGTCAGGCCCCAACCATGCGTTGTGTCCTAATTTCAGATTCCATGGTGCCCAAATCTTGGTGGAAGCATAAACGCCAGAGTCTCTTTTCACATCAGCTCCAAACATTTTTAGCAGGAACAACCGCCAAGGATTGAACACTTTTGTTCCGAAAGGTCTGAACAATACGGCAGCAGTGATGTTCCACACCGCCCTTGCCATCTTGTTGCGCATGGAGACCTTGCCTATTTCTATAGCGCTCTCCATGGTTATTTCATCTTATTGTTGACATATTCCTCCACCAACGGCATGACGGCACAGGTTGAATTAATGCCACCAGCTCTTGGCAGAACGCCAGTATTCACAACGAGCATGTTGTCGAAGTGCGTAAAATAGTCTTCCGCACTGTTGAAGTCGCAGAACATGCCAAAGGGATGGTACACGTCCTCATATTTCTCGGCAGAGGTACTGAATGGCAACTCTTCATAAACCACTCCGTGCTCATCGAGGTAGTCTTTGATGATGGCACGAGCTTTCGTAAAGAGTTCACCAGTTTTAGGCAGGATGGACAAGTCTACGTCAACGCTCTTCTCGCCAAACTTATCCTTTTCATCGTCAAGGGTCATTTTGCCAGACTCTCTCGGTGCTTCAATGTCTATTTGCAGATAGAACTCATTATTGTAGACATACATTTTCTTCCGAACTATCATGTACCATGCAAAGGCGATGCACTGTGGAATGTTCTTGATGATGTTCAACAGGAGTCCTGCTCTTAGCTTATGCCCGAACAACAGTTTCTTTAAGTCCCTGAAGAAGGGGAAGTCTTCATTGCAAATGGGTTGTGAATAGAACGAATATCCGTCTACCTCGCCCACAAAACGCTTGGTAATGAGCGATGCGCCTTTCACACGGAAGCGGAAATCTATGTCTCCCATCTTGATGCCGCTCTTCACTTTGAATGCTCTTTGCGACAAATGGTCGGAGAATGGCATCAAGTCTTTCTCCTTGCTCAGTCCAGAATTGACAAGGATTCTTGAACTCTCAAATGCTCCAGATGTAAGGAAGTACTGGTCATAATGGGCAGTCTGCACCTTTCCGTCCTTCAAATATTCAAAGCCAGTGATATGGTTGCCATCTGAAAGTATCTTTGTAACACGTGAGTGGGGAACAATATGAATTTTCTCATTTCTCGCAACGCCAAAGTGCTTAAACAGATTGCGGTGGAAATAACTCAACCATACACCTGTCTTGGTGAATATCTTGTCATTGATTCGCTGTTCAGGATTTTTGTTCTCCAAATCAAAGCGAGCCAATACGGTATCCTTGTATTTCTTGTCTATCTCTACAATGTCTTGCAGATACTTGTCGGGATTGGCAAAGTCATTCTCCGTGAAGGTAAGCAACTGACCGCCCCATTTCACGGATGCACCGCCGTAACCAAAGAAACGTGCTTTTTGCAGTCCTTCGTAGGGCGCATTGGTGACGTGTGAAAGATAACCCATCTCGCTCTCGTCCTTCAAATGCTCATTTCCAACATCTAACAGGTCTATTTGTTCGTGGGGATATACTAAAGAGAGCAAATTGGATACGTAGCTGCCATAAGTTCCTGCTCCGATGACGGCAATTCTTTTCTTGCCCAAACTGACTCCAAGTATATTCTCTGTATGCTCGGAGTTGAACCAAGTCCTTTTGAAGAGTCCTACAAATTTCAGATAGTGGCGTTGCTTGAAGATGCCTATACCTTTCAGTATCTTCACGCAAGCCATGATGGGAGCATAGGGAAGACATATCGGTTTGACATTCCATTGATGGCAAACGAAGTTGTATTTTGTCCCTGTTTCCTTGTCTTTGTTCAATAGCAGATAGACAGGTTCTTTCTTTTCTGTAAGGATAATCTTGGCAAGAGCCTTGTGCAGCGTTTCCCTGCATATCAAGGGAAGTGTGGTCTTCTTGTCGCCAAGCAGTACATTCATCCCCAACTTGGAAATCAAGATACCAGCCTTGGATATTTCCTTGTTCTTAGTATAGATATACCCAGGACGGATGAAAGAGACGGTCATAGCATCTATGGGATGCTCCATCAGATAATGGTCAACAGCCACCTTGATGCTTGCATAACCTCCCTTGTTGTGGTAGTCCTTTTCTATTTCCGAAGTTTCCGTTACTACCTCTGCCTCGTTGGGATATACGCTGATAGAAGATATTTGCAACAGATGCTTTACCTTTTTCTTCTTACAGAAATTAAGGAGTGACTGGATATAAGCGATGTTGTCCTCTACCGATTGCTCTTTCAGGATGATGTAGTTGATAACGGTATCATATTCATCGAGCCATTTGTTCTCGCTCATCTTCAGGACATCGCCTGTCACGATGTTTCCTTCACGCTTCTCTTCACCTCGTGAGAAACAGTCATATTCGATTCCGTTGAGTTCGAGTTCTTGCGTCAATCCTGTTGCAACAAAAGAGCGGTGTCCACATATCAAGACATTTCTCATCACGCCGCCCTCCTTTCTCCGCTTTCGCGGTATTTACAAGCGGCACGGAGGGAGCGAAGTTCTTCGCTCTTCACTCTTCGTTCTTCCCTCTTAACTCTTATCTCTTCACTCCGATTTACCCCCCCCCGAAATGGGTTTCGTTATCTTTCTCATTTTT
>CAVKQP010000343.1:0-2803 GCA_963658165.1 Clostridium sp. CAG:302
CCAAGATCGTCAGTGAGCCAAAGGGATGATAGTACAAATGGACTTAAAACTCGGAATTATAAGAATGGTGCCAACCGTATGGCGGTGGATTTGGCTTTGAGCCAAAAGTTAGATTTCATCACCAAGGGCTTGTCTTTCTCCATCAAAGGGGCTTATAATAGCAACTTTACAGTGAGCAAGACTGGTAATGCCTCTATTCCTACTTACACTCCCGTTGCCCAATATGGCATGGATGGTGAGATGCTGATAGACGAGAATGGCTATCCCATGTTGAAGTATAAGCAGAATGGTGCCTTCAGCCGTGCCAAGGTCACTACCAAGGCAGGACGAGCACGTAACTGGTATTTTGATGCTCGACTTAACTGGAGTAGAAAGTTTGGCTTGCACTCTGTGTCAGCCCTCTTACTTTACAATCAAAAGAAGACTTATTATCCCGGAGGAGACTACAACTTGATTCCAAATGGCATGTTGGGCATCGTGGGGCGTATCACCTACGACTGGAACAATCGGTATATGGCGGAGTTCAACATCGGTCACAATGGTTCCGAAACCTTTGCTCGCAGCCATCGATATGGCACGTTCCCGGCTTTCTCGGCAGGTTGGAACATAAGCGAGGAAAAATTTTTCGAGCCTATCAAGAAGGAGGTCAACTACATGAAGATTCGTGGTTCTTGGGGTCTTGTAGGTAATGGTAACATTGGTAGCTCCTACCGATTCTACTACACCCCAGACCTCTACAGCATCAATGGCAACGGCCCTTTCTTTGGTGTCAATCTGAACAGCCAGGTAAAGGCTTCTTCCGAGGGGCTGAAGCACAATGCTGATGTTACCTGGGAGAAGGCGTTCAAGCAAGACTACGGCGTGGATCTTAGTTTCTTGGACAACCGTTTGAAGACTAACTTCGACTATTATCTAGAGCGACGTACGGACATCTTCTGCCAGGACCAGACAGCCCCGGTGATGTTAGGTTTTACCGTGCCATACGCCAACTTGGGTGAGACTAAGAGCTGGGGATGGGAACTCGCAGTGAAGTGGAACGACAAGATAGGCAAGAACTTCCGCTATTGGGCAGGCGTCAACCTCTCTTACAACCAGAACGAAATCGTTGAGAGAAAAGAAAAGCCCTATTCCAATGCCTATCGTATGCAGAAGGGACACCGTATCGGTGCTGACAAGACGGCGGGTTATAAGTTCTTTGGTTACTTGACAGAGAATACGGCGGCGGAGTATATCAGGAAGTATGGCACCACGTTGCCAACCCAGTTGATAAGCGACCTTCGTCCTGGCGACTGCACCTATGTGGATCTCAATGGTGATGGCAAGATAGACAGCGAGGACGTCACCTTGGAGATGGGCTATACCGAAGACCCGGAATACACCATCGGTGTGAATCTTGGGTTCTCTTGGAAAGGCCTCTCTGTCAATACCCAGTGGACGGGTGCCTGGAATGTGAGCCGTGTGCTTGGTGGCGTGTTCCGCTATCCGTTCTATACGGCAAGTACCTTTGATAAGGGTGGACTCTTGAAGTATCAGGTGGACCATTCATGGACAGAGGAGAACCCAGACCCTGATGCCAAGTATCCACGAGTATCGCTTGAGCATGGCAAGGTGAACAACTATCAGAACACCGACCTCTATATGGTGGACGCCAAGTACTTGCGCTTGAAGACCTTGCAGGTGAGCTACGATTTCAAGTTCCCTTTCATGAAGAAAGTGGGCATCAACAACTTGCAGCTCTCGCTCAGCGGTTACAATCTCCTTACCTTCACTCCGTTCATCTGGGGTGACCCAGAGACACGAGTTGACGATGGTCCTTCTTATCCATTGCAGCGCACATACACGGCTACGCTGAAGGTGGGATTTTAAATGAAGAGAGAAGAATTCAAATGTCCTAGAACGAATAATTATGAAACGAAATAAAATCAATAAAAGCATATTGGGTGGAGCCTTGGCACTTGCGGCCTTGGTCTCACCGATGGGGCTCGCCTCTTGTACCGATTCCATCAAGTTTGGTGACTCCTTCCTCGACAAGGCGCCGGGTGGCGACGTCAATGAGGATACCGTGTTTTCCAGTGCGGTATATACCAAGCAGTTCTTGAATGCCATCTACAGAAAACAGTATTATGGATTGACCGTAGGTACTGGTGTGGCTCATTGCAACAGTGGATGGACGGGCAAGTTTGAGGCTTTGACCGACTGTTATGCCCTCTATTATTCATCCGCGGTACCTTGGAAACTCTACTATACTGGTTCCAAGACCACTGATGCGGAGAACATGGTGGATTTCAACGAAGACTGGGTGTGGGAGGCGGTCAGGGCTTGTTACAAGTTGTTGGAACATCTGGACCAAGTGCCCGATCTCACCGCCTCGGAGAAAGCGAGCATGAGAGCCCAGGCCAAGTGCTTGATAGCCTCCAGATACTTCGACCTCTTCCCGTTCTATGGCGGTCTGCCAGTGGTGACCAGTAGTTTCTCGGGTACGGATGATTCTTACGAACTGCCAAGAGCTACAGCCGAAGAGACGGTGGAGTTTATGGTTAAACTGCTGGATGAGGCGATAGCTACTCCTGATGCCGATTTCCCTTGGGCTTACGATGATGTAACTCTCCAAACTGAGGCTGGACACTGGACTAAAGCAGGAGCGATGGCTCTCAAGGCACGCGTCCTTCAGTTTGCTGCCTCTCCACTATTCAATGCCGACCAAGGCTACTATGGTGGTTCTTCCGAGGCAGAGCAGAAACACCTGGTTTTCCGAGTTTTAAGTCCATTTGTACTATCATCCCTTTGGCTCACTGACGATCTT
>CAVKQP010000344.1:0-2712 GCA_963658165.1 Clostridium sp. CAG:302
AAGCGCATAGCGAAGAATACCCTGCTCCTCTACTTCCGCATGCTCTTCATGATGGTGGTGTCGTTGTACACCAGCCGTGTCACATTGAATGCATTAGGCGTTGAGGACTTTGGTATATACAATGTAGTGGGCGGTGTTGTGGCAATGTTCTCCATCATATCGGGTTCATTGTCGGCAGCCATCAGTCGATTTATTACATACGAGTTGGGCAAGGGTGACCAGAGCAAACTCAACAAGATATTCTCGGCTTCAGTGACGATACAATTGGTACTGTCCTTGATTATCGTGGTGCTGATAGAAATCATTGGAGTATGGTTTTTGAATGCCAAAATGACGATACCCGAAGCAAGATTGGGAGCAGCCAACTGGGTGTTGCAGCTTTCCGTTGTCTCTTTTGTCATCGGTTTGATAAGCGTACCATACAATGCCGTCATCATTGCTCACGAGCGCATGTCGGCATTTGCTTATATCAGCATATTGGAGGCAGTATGCAAATTGCTTATTGCCTACCTGATACAGATTTCTCCGATGGATAGGCTTGTCTATTTTGCCATCCTTGTATGCGCCGTCGGTTTGTTGGTGCGGTTTACGTACGGACATTACTGCAAGAGACATTTTGCGGAATGTACCTATCATTTCCATTGGGACAAGGACATCTTGAAGCAAATGTTCGGTTTTGCGGGATGGAACTTTATCGGTGCGTCTTCGGCAGTGCTGAGAGACCAAGGTGGCAACATTGTCATCAACCTTTTCTATGGACCGACGGTCAATGCGGCTCGTGGTATAGCCAATTCAGTGAATACCGCAGTCACTGGGTTTGTCTCAAATTTTATGACCGCACTGAATCCGCAGATTACCAAGTCTTACGCCTCAGGCGACAGAACATATATGATGACACTGATATATCAAGGGGCAAGACTCTCGTTTTATATGCTACTGCTGCTTTCTTTGCCAATACTCATCAACACTCATTACATATTGGTGATATGGTTGAAGCTCGTTCCAGAGCATGCCGTGCTGTTCGTGCAACTGACGTTGATGTTCGCCATGTCTGAATCGATTTCCAATCCGTTGGTGACAGCGATGCTTGCCACTGGTAGGATACGCAACTATCAGATAGTGGTGGGTGGTCTACAAATGATGAATTTGCCAATCTCCTATGTGTGCCTTCGATTGGGATTCATGCCCGAAAGTGTGATGGTAGTGGCGATAGCCATATCCCAATGTTGTTTGGCTGCACGCCTCTACATGTTACGTGGCATGATTGGTTTGTCGTCCATCAAGTATATGAAGAACGTTTATTTCAACGTTCTGTTGGTGTCAGTACTTTCCGCCATTGCGCCTTGTGCTTTATCCATTTATATGAATGAGTCATTCCTTTCCTTTATTGCGACATCTTTAGTAGCAGTGATAGCAACCATTGTTGTGGAGTTCTATGTGGGATGCAACAGCAATGAACGTGCTTTCGTCAAGGAAAAGGTACAAATGGTAGCACAAAAAATCAAAGTGATAAAATGATAGATATTAAGAATCCTGCTGACTGTTGCGGATGTACTGCTTGTGCCAGTATATGCGCCCATGATGCAATAACAATGAAGCCCGATGCACTCGGCTTCCTCTATCCCGAGGTGGACAAGTACAAGTGCGTGGACTGCGGCTTGTGCGAGAAGGTTTGTGCCTTCAACGACCACTACGACACGAGTCTGAATCTTGACAAACCTTTGGCTTATGCCGCTCGTCATAAGGATATGAACGAGATGGAGACTAGTCGAAGCGGTGCGGCCTTCATTGCCATTTCCGATTATATCTTGGAACAAGGCGGTGTCGTGTATGGTGCTGGCTATGCTGACCACTTTCGTGTGGTACACAAACGTGCCACCACCAAGGAGGAACGCAATGAGTTCAAGGGAAGCAAGTATGTGCAGAGCGACATGAACACCGTGTTCCGTCAGGTGAAGCAAGACTTGCGAGACGGACTTACTGTACTTTTCTCAGGTACCCCATGTCAGACCTCTGGACTCAATTCGTATGTTGGCAAGCGACTGAGAGAGAATCTTTTCTTGGTGGACATCGTATGTCATGGAGTTCCGAGTCCATATATGTGGCGAGATTACATTGCCTACTTGGAGAAGAAGCAAGGCTCACCCATCGTGTGGGTAAATTTCAGAGATAAGCAGAAGTATGGTTGGACTGCCCACCATGAAACGTTCAAATTCAAAACGGGGGGGGGCAAAATGAGCTTTACATTTCTGTTCTACAAGCATATCATGTTCCGCAAGTCGTGCGGCAACTGCCACTTCTGCAATACCCGTCGTCCAAGCGACATTACCATCGCCGACTTTTGGGGGTGGCAGAAAACCGATTCAAACTTCAATGCAGACGACAAGGGCTGTTCTTTGGTGTTGCTTAACACCGAGAAGGGTCGCAAACTCTTCGAGGCGGTGCAAGAAAGGATGAACACCATTCCTGCAAATCTTGAAGATTGCCTCCAACCCAACCTCCAACACCCATCAGTAATACATCCCAAGAGAGACCAGTTTGAAAGGGAATACGCACAAAAGGGTTTCAGATACGTCTATTACAAATATGGTGAAGAGGGATGGCGTTACAAAGTCGGAGCCAAGTGGCGTAGATTAAAACATATAATTAAGAAAATCATCAAGAGAATCATCGGACGAAAATGAAAATAGGGATACTTACTTTCCATTGTGC
>CAVKQP010000345.1:0-2598 GCA_963658165.1 Clostridium sp. CAG:302
GCTATATGATGAAGCAACGAGCTATGCTGGTATGCGCTTGATTATGAATTTGCTTGTGCTTCGAAAGCTCAAAGATACCTCAAAAGCGAAACAAATGGCGCAGAAATTTGCCAACGGGACAGATGCATTGTCGCGTGTTAGTCGGCAAGTGGCTGACGAAATAGAATGGTGTCTTGAATAAGTTGCGATTTTTGAATTATATTCAGACTAAAATAATTACCTTTGTGATGGTATGACTGCGACGGAAGACAAATCATATTATATCGCTCGCACGAAACTGGCTGAATATCTTGACAGCAAGCGTTTGCGCAGAACTCCAGAACGATTCGCGATTTTGGAGGTCGTTTTCTCACACAATGATCATTTTGGCATTGAAGCCCTCTATGATGAAATGGAGGAGCGCTCATATCATGTCAGTAGATCGACCATTTATAATGCAATCGAACTTTTTATTGAGTGTGGATTGGTGCGCAAACACCAGTTTGGCTCAAATCAGGCTGTCTATGAGAAGGTCATCAGTTCGGGGAACCACCATCATTTGATTTGTACAGAATGCGGCAAAATAAAAGAAGTGAAGGATATTGACCTGATGGACTACATCAGCGGACGCAAATATGGTTCGTTTTCAGTTTCCTACATTTCGCTTTATGTGTATGGCGTTTGCTCAACATGCCAGCGGAAGAAACGTCGCAATCGACAAAGCAAGAAAACAACTTAATCAAACATAAAAACAGAATAATTATGAAAGTAGATGTGCTCTTGGGCTTGCAATGGGGAGACGAAGGTAAAGGAAAAGTTGTAGACGTGCTGACACCGCACTATGATGCAGTGGCGCGTTTCCAAGGCGGTCCTAATGCAGGTCACACGCTGGAATTTGAAGGGAAGAAATACGTATTGCGTTCCATTCCTTCTGGTATTTTCCAGCATGGGCAAGTAAACATAATTGGCAATGGCGTTGTCCTCGATCCAGTGCTTTTCCGTGAGGAAGCCGAGTCGTTGGAGCAAAGCGGTGTCGACATCAAGAAAATTCTGAAAATCTCGAAGAAGGCGCATTTGATTATGCCTACTCATCGACTTCTTGATGCCGCAAACGAAAAGCTTAAAGGCTCTTCCAAAATCGGTACAACAGGCAAAGGCATCGGACCGACATACACGGACAAGGTTAGTCGAAACGGATTGCGTGTAGGCGACATCTTCCATAATTTTGCAGAGAAATACGAGGCTGCTAAATCGCGTCATCTTAGAATGTTGGAAATGCTCGATGCAGTTTCAGACTTCTCAGAACTTGAGAAAAAATGGCTTAGCGCAATTGATTATCTTAAAGAGTATGATTTGATTGATAGCGAGCATTATATTAACAAAATGCTTGAAGATGGTAAACGAGTGCTTTGCGAAGGCGCACAAGGAACAATGCTTGATGTGGACTTCGGGTCATATCCATTTGTTACATCAAGCAATACAATTTGTACAGGTGCTTGCAGTGGACTGGGAGTGGCTCCTCGCAAAATAGGAGAGGTGTTTGGTATCTTCAAGGCATATTGCACACGTGTGGGCAGCGGGCCATTCCCTACTGAGCTTTTCGATGAAACAGGCAAGAAGATTCGTGATATTGGTCATGAATATGGTGCTGTTACAGGTCGAGAGCGTCGTTGTGGTTGGGTTGACCTTGTAGCTCTCCGTTATGCAATTATGCTTAGTGGCGTAACGCAGTTGATTATGATGAAAAGCGACGTGCTTGACACATTCTCTACGGTTAAGGCTTGCGTAGCCTACAAGGTTAATGGCGAGGTTACGCGTGATTTTCCTTATAGCATAGAAGAAGGCATTGAGCCAATATATGAAGAAATTCCAGGATGGCAGAAAGATATGACTAAAATCAAGAGTGAGGAAGAATTTCCTGCTGAGTTTAAGGCTTATGTCGCTTTCCTTGAAAAAGAACTTAATGTGCCTATTACAATACTGTCTGTAGGTCCAGACCGTGAGCAGACAATTGTGCGTGCAAACTTCAAACACTAATAAAACAAATAACAAAGGCTACGTTGGCAGAGAGCTGGCGTAGCCTTTAATCATAAAACCCTAAAAATATAATACTATGGCAAAAGTAAGACCATTCAAAGGATTGCGCCCGCCTGTCGATTTGGTGACAGAGGTGGCATCCCGTCCATATGATGTCCTTAATTCAGAAGAAGCCAGAAAAGAGGCTGCGGGAAATGAAAAGTCGTTGTACCACATTATTCGCCCAGAAATAGATTTTGCTCCGGGAACAGACGAACACGACCCCAAGGTTTATGCGAAGGCAGTGGAGAATTTCCACAAATTTCAGGAGAAGGGCTGGCTTGTGCAAGACAACAAGCCTTGTTACTATGTATATGCTCAGACGATGGAAGGCCGCACGCAGTATGGATTTGTCGTTGCAGCGAGCGTCGCCGATTACCTTGCAGGCAATATCAAGAAGCATGAATTGACTCGTCGCGACAAGGAAGAAGACCGAATGAAGCATGTGCGCATCAACAAGGCTAATATAGAGCCTGTGTTTTTCACTTTCCCCGACAACGAGGAACTTGAGGCGGTGTTAAAACGTGTGACAGATGGCAAGCC
>CAVKQP010000346.1:0-2594 GCA_963658165.1 Clostridium sp. CAG:302
CCCTTTTAACCCCATTAGAACAGCATTACAAGCATGGCTGTCGTATGGATAGGCGAAAGCTGAAGATGTTAAAACCTGTTACAAATAGTACAAAAGAGTGGCAAACGTTTCGCCAAGAAAAGGTTTTTTATTATATTTGCAAACGAATTGTAATAAACGTTACTATAAAGCAAGGCATTTATGAATACAGGCAATTATCTGGTGATTTTCTTTCAGATTCTGGGATCTCTTGCGCTTCTCATCTATGGTATGAAGGTGATGAGTGAGGCGTTGCAAAAGATGGCGGGATCGCAGTTACGACACATCTTAGGGGCAATGACCACCAACCGGTTCACGGGTATGCTGACCGGTACCTTCGTCACCTGTGCGGTGCAAAGCTCGTCGGCGACAACCGTGATGACGGTCTCGTTCGTGAATGCCGGTCTCCTTACCTTGGCGCAGGCCATCTCGGTCATCATGGGTGCCAATATCGGTACAACGCTAACCGCCTGGATCATGTCGCTGGGATACAATGTAGACCTCACCGTGGTGGTGTTCCCCGCATTCTTCCTCGGCATCATGCTGATATATAGCAAGAAACGTCGCTACATCGGTGATTTTCTGTTTGGTATAGCCTTTCTCTTCTTCTCGCTCGTCTTGCTGAGCAACGCCGGAAAGGCACTGGACCTTGAGCATAACCCATCGGTTATCAATTTCTTCAGTTCTTTTGATACAAAGAGCCATATTACCATCATCATCTTCCTCTTGATTGGTACGCTGATTACCTGCATCGTACAGAGTTCCGCCGCGGTGATGGCGATTACCATCCTACTTTGCTCCACGGGAGTGTTGCCTATCTATTTAGGTATTGCCCTGGTGATGGGCGAGAACATTGGAACCACAGCCACAGCCAACCTTGCCGCCCTCGGTGCCAATGCCCAGGCACGCCGAGCCGCCTTGGCGCACTTGGTATTCAACGTGTTTGGCGTATTATGGGTGCTCTGCCTTTTCTATCCTTTCGTAGGATTGGTATGCTCACTTGTGGGTTATGACCCAGAGGGCAACCTGACCACGGCACAGAAGGCAACCATCCTGCCTGTAGTCCTGGCGATGTTCCACACCTGCTTCAACGTTTGCAACACGACGGTATTGATTTGGTTCATCCCACAGATAGAGAAGATTGTATGCTACCTCATCAAGCCCAAGACAGAACGCGAGGACGAAGACTTCCGCCTACGCTTCATCCAGGCTGGCATCATGAAGACCCCAGAGCTTTCTGTCCTGGAGGCACAGAAGGAAATCGGAAGTTTCGGCGAGCGCATCCAACGTATGTTCTCCATGGTGAGAGAGTTGCTGGACGAAAAGGACGAAAAGAATTTTGCCAAGTTGTTCGCCCGAATTGAGAAATACGAGGGAATCTCCGACAACATGGAGATAGAGATTGCCAAGTATCTGGACCAAGTTAGTGACGCACACCTGAGCGACGACACCAAAGGCAAGATTCGTGCGATGCTCCGTGAGATATCAGAGATAGAGAGCATCGGCGACAGCTGTTACAACATGGCACGCACCATCCACAGAAAGCACGAGGGCAAGGAAGAGTTCACGGAGAAGCAGTATGAGCGCATCCACCAGATGTTCGAGCTGACCGATGCCGCCCTGACACAGATGGTCTATATGTTCAGCCACGAGCGACATACGCTCGACATGACGCGCACCTTCACCATCGAGAAGGAAATCAACAGCTACCGCAATCAGCTGAAGAACCAGAACATCGAGGATGTGGACAGCCACCATTACACATACGGCTTGGGCACGATGTACATGGACTTGATTCAGGAGTGCGAGAAGCTCGGCGACTATGTAGTGAATGTGGCCGAGGCAAGAATGGGAACGAAAATGGTGGAAAAGTAATCTCCACCGTCGTATATAAAGCAAGGAAGCAGGTGTGTCCATACTTTCTGGTTGGACACACCTGCTTCCTTGCTTTTGTTAAGCGTTTTGTCCTGTAAGAGTCGCAGTTAGTTCTCGCATCCCCTCGGAAGCTCCCTTCATGATGTGCTTAATCTTGTAGTAGCCATTGGTGTTGACCGCACCTGGGTCGATGAGATAGATGGGGATATTGGGCTTCGTGTAGGAAATCAATCCTGCGGCAGGATACACATTCAGCGAAGTTCCAATGATGACGAAGATGTCAGCATTCTGCACGGCCTCAGCAGCAGGCTCGATCATCGGCACACTTTCACCGAAGAATACGATGAAGGGGCGCAACAAACTACCGTCGCCCGCCTTGGTGCCGGGCGTCACCTCACAATCTTCCTCGGGCAATTCCTTGATATAACGGTAATCGTAGGGATTGTCGGAAGAACACACCTTCGACAGCTCCCCATGCAAGTGGATGACATTCTGCGACCCAGCCTTCTCGTGAAGGTTGTCTACGTTTTGGGTGATGACAGTCACCTCAAAATCCTTCTCCAAGTCCTTGATGAGTTGATGTCCCTCGTTAGGTTGGGCAGCATACAACTTTTTCCTCATCATGTTATAAAAGTTAGTCACTAACGTTGGGTCGGCCTCCCAACCCTCATGGGTAGCTATCTGTTCCACAGGATAGTTCT
>CAVKQP010000347.1:0-2581 GCA_963658165.1 Clostridium sp. CAG:302
GCTCGGGCTTCTCTGTGCGAGTCTGAAAGTCGATGTTCTTGAGGGCATCCAGCTCATTCACCACGATATCGATGTTGTCGCAACCAATACCAGTGCTTTGGGCTGTGATGCGTTTGCCTTTGTAAGTTCCTGTGATGGAGTGGAACTCGCGGTTCTCCACCTCGTATTCCTTTGTGTCGAAGTGGGAAGCCACGAGCGATACTCTCCCGGGGTCGCCGACCAAAATCACCTTGTCGGCCAGTTGCTCGGGACGGAGATGAAGATGGAAGCAACTTCCATCTTCATTGATTATCAGTTCTGATTCTGCAAAATGTTTAGCCATAAGGGGTTGTTCCTAAAGTTGTTAATTCTTAAAGCTATGGATAGGCGCGGGAATTCTTCCCGTACGGTTGACGAAAGCCTCGCAGCTGAACTTATTGACGGGCATGATGGGCGCATGTCCCAGCAGTCCACCGAAGTCCACGTTGTCGCCCACCTTCATTCCAATTACCGGAATCACGCGTACGGCCGTTGTCTTCTGGTTCACCATTCCGATGGCTGCCTCGTCCGCTATGATGCCCGAGATAGTGGTGGCAGGTGTGTCGCCAGGAATGGCAATCATATCGAGACCCACGGAGCAAACGCAAGTCATCGCCTCCAGCTTCTCTATGCAAAGCGCACCAGCTTCCACGGCATTGATCATACCTTGGTCTTCGCTCACGGGGATAAAGGCACCGCTCAATCCACCTACATAAGAAGAAGCCATGATTCCGCCCTTCTTCACTTGGTCGTTGAGGAGGGCGAGAGCAGCTGTAGTTCCCGGTGCTCCGGCATGTTCCAAGCCTATCAGTTCGAGGATGTCTGCCACGCTGTCGCCGATGGCTGGCGTAGGAGCTAGGGAAAGGTCGATGATGCCAAACGGAACACCAAGTCTGCGCGATGCCTCCTTGGCCACCAACTGTCCCACACGTGTTATCTTGAACGCCGTGCGCTTGATGGTCTCGCAGAGCACCTCAAAGCTCTCGCCCTTCACACTCTCCAAGGCATACTTCACAACGCCCGGGCCGCTCACCCCCACGCTGATCACAGCATCGGCTTCGCTCACTCCATGAAATGCTCCGGCCATAAAGGGGTTGTCGTCGGGCGCATTGCAAAGTACTACGAGTTTGGCGCAGCCCAGCGAGCCCTTATCCTTGGTAGCCTCGGCGGTATCCTTGATGATTTCACCCATCAGTCTCACTGCATCCATGTTGATGCCCGTCTTGGTGGAACCCACATTGACGGAGCTACAGATGAAGTCGGTCTGCGCCATGGCCTGTGGAATGGAGCGGATAAGGAGTTCATCGCTCTTGCTCATACCCTTTGAGACTATGGCTGAATAGCCACCCAGGAAGTTGACACCCAACTCCTTAGCACATCTGTCGAGGGTCTTGGCAATCTTCACGTAGTCGTCGGTGGTCTTGCAGGCAGATCCACCCACTAGTGAGATGGGGGTGATGGAAATGCGCTTGTTGACGATGGGCACACCATATTCCTTGGAAATGTCCTCGCCCGTCTTCACCAGGTTCTTAGCCAAGTGCGTAATCTTGTAGTAAATGTTTTGGCAGAGTTGGTCGAGATCGCTTGACGCACAGTCGAGCAGGTTGATACCCATCGTGATGGTGCGTACATCGAAGTTCTCCTTCTCTATCATCTTGTTGGTCTCAATAACCTCATTGATATTAATCATAGCCTATTCCTTAAAATGTATAGAAATCAGATGCGGTGCATCATGTCAAAAATCTCCTCGCGCTGGCATTTCACCTGCACGCCCATTTCCTTTCCGATGCAAGCAAGTTCGTCGGCCACTTCCTCGAATGACTTTTTCATCTTGCCCATGTCCACAATCATCATCATATTGAAGTACTCCTGCACGATGGTCTGCGAGATGTCGAGGATATTCACGCTGTTCTCGGCCAAATAGGTACATACCTTGGCAATGATGCCGACGGTATCCTTGCCCACTACTGTAATAATCGTTCTGTTCATACTTTATAAAATGCTTTAATGTTTTTATTTAATTCCCCTCTCGTTGAGGGCTTTAGAATACTTGGCTGCGTTATGCAAGTGCTCCTCATAGGTGCGGGCGAAGTTGTGAGTGCCACTAAAGTCTTCCTTGGCGCACATGTAGAGGTAGTCGTGATGCACATGGTTGAGCACGGCGTCAATGCCTGCCACGCTGGGGATGCGGATGGGGCCTGGTGGCAGACCTGTGTTCTTGTACGTATTGTACGGGCTGCTGATGGAAAGGAGGTTGTTGTAGATGCGTCTCAATTCGAATCGTTTCCACGCATACTTGATGGTTGGGTCGGCCTGCAAGGGCATTCCCTGGGGGTATTCCGCATTGCGAAGCATCAGGCGGTTGTAGTACATTCCTGCTATCATGGGCTTCTCCGCATCATTGGCAGTTTCCTCGTCCACGATGCTGGCCAAGGTTATCACCTGCACGGGTGTCAGGTTCATGGCCTTTGCCTTCTGTGTGCGCTCGAAGTTCCAGAACTTGTCGCTCTCCTTCTTCATCTTCTGGAGGAACTTGTCGATGGAGACGTTCCAGTAGATGTCG
>CAVKQP010000348.1:0-2568 GCA_963658165.1 Clostridium sp. CAG:302
GCATCAATCCATCTGCAGGTATCAGCGCCATACGGGGGTGACCGAGCGTATTGTTTACGGTGTTATTGGCTGATTGACCTTGATTTACGCCAAAGATGTTGGCGTCATACTCCACATGATAGGCGAGCAAGCCATGTCCTAAATAGGTTGTACTCTTGTTCCACTTGTTGTTTTGCAAGTTTTCCATCACGATGCACTCTTGCTTGTTACCTTTGACGTTGACCACCTTATAGGCGTTTCCACCATCAATGAGCGATTGTAGGGTGTAGTTGCCGCTGGGTTGAGAGGTAAGGTCTTCAATACTTTGCCAGCCCAACATCTCTTTTTCATAGGCAGTATAGGCTCTAGGTGTAAAGCTGTCTCCCACAAAGTTACCGAGGTCCATCAGGTCATAAAATCCCATAGATTGGTTGTTGGCGGTTACTGCCGACCCTGAAGTGGCATAGGTGTCTGGCAGACCGAGGCAATGTGAGAACTCGTGACAGAAATGTCCAATGCCGTTAATCTTCATCGTGGGATTTCCCGTGGTGGGGTCCTTCCCGTTCATCTCGTTGCTCACACCGTAGAGACACACCTTCTTGCCGTTATAGGTGCCACCATTCAAATAACCGCTTTTGGGCCATATGCAGTTGGAAGAGTTCTTGGCATGGTTTTCACCCCAGCCTGCATAAACAATGTAGACGAGGTCTACATATCCGTCATCATCAAGGTCGTATTGCGAGAAGTCTACTCCGGCTTCGTTAGCTTTCTTGCATACATCGGGAATGAAACGGTCCATGCGGTCGTATGAAGTTGTACCATAATAAGCGTAGTCGTGGTCAAGGGTCACGGGACCATAGATGTCAAACTGAGGGCAGAACTGACCATCGCTCATATCCGTGAAATATTGTTTCACGCTACCATAGTTCTTGCTCACGCTACCATAGGAAGATGGGATGGTGCCTTCAGCATTGAAATATTGCTCAAATATGTTTTTGGCTCCGATAAAGGTGGAGACGCCTTCAATATCCTCGGTTTCATGGAATTGCATGTCGGTAAACTGGGCGAGGATAATCAATACCTTGGGAGATTTGCTAATGGTATAGGGGAAGCGGGTATAGCTCTTTCCTGGAGAGAGTGCTCGGGTGCTGATGGATGATACCTCCTCTTTTTGTGTGAGCAGACTCTTGTCTTGCTTGTTGGCAGCCATCTTTTCAGCGGTGTTGCGCTGGTCTGCTTCATGGGCGATGAGTGTGGTTGGCGAGATGGTGCCGTCTGCACTGATGTCGGCTATCACGTAGTCGTTTCCTTGTTGCACGATGACTACACCGTCGGTGGTTGTAGAATAATGGAAATGTTCGTCGCCATGGTTGACGACTATTAGGGTGGTTCCATCACTCTGTTTTACCTCGAAAGGAAAAGGCCAAGCCTTTGCTGCCCATGTGGAAACAGAAGCAGCGCAAGTCAGTATGAGGGAGAAAAGTAGTCGTTTCATATCTTTTTGTTAAAGTAATATTGTCCTTTGTTCTTAGTTTGTCCTGCAAATGAAATGGCGTGTGCTGGGCAATGGTGGTAGCAGTTGAGGCAGGTCATGCACCGTCCATTGTGTTGCCATTGGGGCATGTGTGGCTCGTTGTCGCACGAAATGTCTTTTGTGGGACAGGCTTGTTCGCACTTTCGGCAGTGTAGACAACGTGCAGGGTCTACGCTAAACCATCGGTCGGACACCCAATATCGGTTGAACACGTTGGCCACGATGCCGCTTTTCAATCTTGGCATCGTGCCGATGTCGAGATGCAATCGGTCACTACGCTTGCATTCCACGATTTCAGGAATGATTTCGTTGAGCCGTTGTTGGGAAGCAGCAATCTTCTGTTGGGCCTTTTCTGGAGTGTCTACGTCCATGAAAGGTAGTCCGACATAGGTCTCTGGCATGACGAGTGACCAAGCTTTGGAGAGCTTCATCCCATGTTTAGACAAGTCTTCTTGCAGGATATTCATGGTTCGCCCGATGTCATCGCCAGCGGTGCATAGCGCGTAAATGAAGTGTCCATCGGCATTTTCTATCTTGAGTTGTCGCAAGAAGGAGCGATATAGCATGGGCGGGCGCCAGCAGTGCACAGGAAAGCAAAAGCCCACCCGTTCGCCAGGAGATAGCGAAAAGTTGTGTCCCAAGTATTTCGAATCGGTGATGTCAACCAGTTCTTCACCTGTGGCTTGTGCTATTTGGCGGGCAGCCCAAAGCGTGTTGCCCGTGCAAGACAGATAGAATATCATGTTGCAAAATTACACAAATTAAACGACAAAAGCAGGACTGGCGGAAAATATTAAGGGAAATATTTGTGTTATTACGTTGAATGATGTAATTTTGCATAGCGAAAAGAGTAACGAAATAAGGTCGTACCAGTTCGATCGGGATACTCATCAAATAAATCAGAAAAACCGGGATGATTTCTCTTGTCAATGGCGGGCCACACCCTTCGGGCAGCTGCAAAGCCAGTGGATTACAAAGGCGGAGAGCTCTCAAATCATGTATGACTCGGAGTTTTCATCACATCATTGGTACGACCTCTTTTTTTTATTTACAAC
>CAVKQP010000349.1:0-2516 GCA_963658165.1 Clostridium sp. CAG:302
ATCTTAGCCATCCTTTGATGCGTAAAATCGTTGAAATGAAAGAACGTAATTTCACCGATGCAGAAAAGTATGACTATGCTCCATTCGACTTCGAGGATGCAATGGATTCGTATGAGAAGGTACTTGAAATTGCCGGTGAAATTGCCGGTGAGGTAATCGCTCCAAATGCAGAGGATGTCGACCACGAAGGTCCTCATTTGGTAGATGGCCACGTTGAATACGCACAGGGCACGAAGAAGAACTTCGACGCATGCGTAAAGGCTGGCTTGATGGGCATTTCGCTTCCTCGCCGCTACAACGGTATGAACTTCTCAATGGTGCCTTACATCATGGCTTCTGATATGGTTAGCCGTGCCGATGCAGGCTTCGTAAACATCTGGGGTCTGCAGGACTGCGCTGAGACTATCTACGAATTTGCCGATGAGGATCAGCGCATGCGTTACTTGCCGCGTGTTTGTGCCGGTGAAACAATGGCTATGGACTTGACTGAGCCAGATGCAGGTAGCGACTTGCAGGCTGTTATGCTCAAGGCTACATACAATGAAGAAGATGGCACTTGGCGCTTGAACGGCGTTAAGCGTTTCATCACCAACGGCGACGGTCACATTGCTTTGGTGCTTGCTCGCTCTGAAGAGGGTACTCACGACGGTCGTGGTTTGTCAATGTTCATCTACGACCGCAACGACGGTGGCGTTACAGTGCGCCGCATCGAGAACAAGATGGGTATCAAGGGTTCGCCAACATGCGAATTGGTGTTCAAGAATGCTAAGGCTGAGTTGTGCGGCTCGCGCAAGTTGGGCTTGATTAAGTATGTCATGGCTCTTATGAACGGTGCACGTCTTGGCATCGCTGCCCAGTCGGTTGGTGTCAGCGAGGCCGCTTACCGCGAGGCTCTTTCTTATGCCAACGAGCGCAAGCAGTTCGGCAAGGAAATCATCAAGTTCCCTGCTGTTTATGAGATGATTTCATTGATGAAGGCAAAACTCGATGCCTCAAGAAGTTTGCTTTATGAAACAACTCGTTTCGTTGATGTCTACAAGATTTACGAGGACATCGCACGCGAGCGTAGCCTTACTCCAGAAGAGCGTCAGGAAATGAAGAAATACCAGCGCTTGGCTGATGCCTACACTCCATTGGCAAAAGGTATGGGCAGCGAATTTTGCAACCAGAATGCCTACGATGCCATCCAGGTTCACGGCGGCTCTGGCTTCATGAAGGAATATGCTTGCGAGCGCATCTACCGCGACGCGAGAATTACTTCAATCTACGAGGGTACAACACAACTTCAGGTTGTCGCTGCAATTCGCCACGTGACCACGGGCTCTTATCTGAACCAAATCAAGGTCTATGAGGAGCAGGAGTACACTGCTGAACTCAATCCGTTGAAGGAGCGTCTTGTCAAGATGACTGCTCTCTTTGAAAAGGCTCTCAAGACAGTCGTTGACCACAAGGACACTGAGTACACAGATTTCCACGCACGTCGTCTTGTCGAAATGGCTGGACACATCGTTATGGGCTATCTGCTTCTTGACGATGCAACCCGCAACGACAGTTTCACCAAGTCGGCTCACGTCTATGTGAACTTCGGCGAGGCAGAGGTTGAGAAGCATCACAAATTCATCGTTTCTTTCAATCCAGAAGAAATCGAGACTTACAGAAAATAGACAAATAGTCATACTTTTTAGAGGGGTGCTGCCTGAAAATGGTGGCACTCCTTACTTTTTGCCGATTTTATCTGAAATATTAGCCATTTGTAAAGCCTATTTTGCAAAAATGAGTTGCTATTATTGGGCATTATTGCTTAATTTTGCAAAGATATGGAGATTTTGAAAATAATCATTGCTGGCTTGTCTATCGGTATCCTAATCTCGGCACCAATGGGACCAATTGGAATGCTGTGCATCCAGCGCACTCTAAATAAAGGCAGGGCGTCGGGCTTCTTTACGGGGGTCGGTGCCTCTTTCTCTGATTTGTTCTATTGCCTGCTTACTGGTCTCGGCTTGTCGTTTGTGATTAACTTCATCGAAGAGCATCAGATGGCTTTGCAGATTTTCGGCAGTTTCGTGCTTCTGGGCTTCGGCATCTACATTGCACGCAAGAATCCCGCCAAGATGCTGAAGGCTCGTGCTGGGCTGCCAGTCAAGAACAATTATGTGCAGGATCTCATTACAGGTTTCCTCTTCACATTTTCCAATCCGCTGATCATCTTCCTGATTATCGGCTTGTACGCACGGTTTAACTTCTTGTCAAACATATCGTCAGTCTATGGCTACTTCGTCGCGTTCCTTTCGATTATCGTAGGTGCTCTGTCGTGGTGGTTTGTAATCACCTATTTCGTGAGCAAAGTGCGTGGCAAGTCCAATGTGAGGAGCATGTGGCTCATCAACATCATCATCGGTAGCCTTATCTGTCTGATGTCGGTAATTGGTATCGGTTTATCTGTAATTGAAATATTATGATTGAGGAGAAATCGCTGAACGTGTATTATTGTCCGAAGTTGGACGATATGGACATGC
>CAVKQP010000350.1:0-2473 GCA_963658165.1 Clostridium sp. CAG:302
TGGGGCGACGACTATGTAGGCGGTGTCGTGGGCTATATGACTGACACCGAAACCTTGATAAACGACTGCTTTGCAGACCAAAGTACGGGCGTGATAACCGTCCATGCCTCCGACGGAAACCATTCAGGCACAGTGCGCGGCTATGACAATAGCGGCTCAGTGTCTCACACCGTGTACAATGAGGGTGGTCTGAAGTATGAACTTACGGGAAGAACAGAGTACTTGAAGAGCGGAAAGAAAGTCAACGCTGCCAGTATAACAGGTGTTTCCACCTCAGGACAGGGCACTTACTATGCCATCACAGACATAGGAACCATAAGAGACTACTTGACCACTGACATCAAAGATCTCCCAGGTGTAGAAGAACTTTACTTTTGGGACAACAACAGCAATATTGCTGGTACGGAGGCATGCGACTGGATAAACATGAGCATAGCCGACCGTGCATTTGACACTGGCTTCAAGAAACTGTGGATGAAGTACAAGATGTTTGCCGGCGACGACCATGTGATGATGCTGGGACCGAACGACATTTACCCTGGCGGAGACGATCTGTTTGCCAACTGTCCGAACGCCAAAGTGTATGTGGATGCGGAATACTATCAGCAGTTTATGGATAACGCATTATGGAGTAAATACAAGGACCACATCGTATCTACTACAGAAATGCGTGAAGAGGAAGTGAATGCCCTATATGGCGCACGCTATGCCTACGACCGCAACCGTGACAAGACTGGAAGCATCGTTGAGGTGGACAACGGCAGCAAGCACGGCTCAAAACAGGTGCACGTGATCGGTGCGGACAACAGTTTCTTCACCGCTGCCAACAACTATACGTTGTGGATATATCAAGACATAGGTGAAACGTACGACTACAACACCACGAAGATTTGGGCAAGCTCGTTCAAGGGGAACAACAATTTCCGTACGGTGAAGTTCCAAGAGATAACCAAGTCGGCAGACCGAGCCAGCCAAGCCTTCCATATAGAGATAGGCGACTCTGCCTTTGCCAACTGCAAGGACCTAACCTCATTCAACGTGGCGCTGTATTCTGATGATGAGAACTACCACACCGAACTGATACTCCCCAGCCAGATGCCGTTGGGTAAAGGCGTATTTGCCGGCTGTGACAATCTGAAGATATTTGTGCCAAGCAACCTCTTGGATGACTTCAAGAATGATGAGCTCTATGGTTGGGGGGAATACAAGGACAAGATTTTCGCTGGTGACTTAGGTAACAGTAGCTTTACAGAACTTGGTGTAGAGTACACATACTACGCATCAGACGACGGCAAGACACGCTATACCAGTGCCAACAATGCTCCTATGGAAAACATGATGGCGCCATGGGTGTCTAAGTATCGCAATTTCCTCCCGGCGAAAGTCTTACAATACAATTCTACGAAGATAAAGTACGTGTATGCAAGCGGTGTCAACGAGAAGACGATCAATGATAAAGGCGGAAAGATGTGCATCTATAGCGACATCGGCGAGACCCTCCCTAACTATTACAAGACTCTCGCTCTCTCCGCAAGTGGTTTCCAAGACAAGAAGTGTATCAAGAAGATCACCTTCGAAGACATCAAGTCTAACAACTACAACACACTTAACGACTTTACATTTGTCATTCCAGACAAATGTTTTTCGGGTTGTACTGAGTTGACAGAGTTAACATTGTTCTATCTCTGCACAAAGGGCACCAACCACTATGTGGCATTCAAACCATCGCAGATATTCATTGGCGAGCACGTATTTGACAATGTCAGCAAAGATTTCCGCATCCGTGTGTTGCCAGAATACTACTCTGATTTCATCAACGACCCCAACTGGAGCCAATATAAGAAATATATTGTGGCAGCAGACTATCTGCCTACGACAGAGAAAGAGAAGGAAATCGATGACGTGACATATGACTATGCCACCAAGGTGATGAATGGAATGTCTGTGGACCAAGTAGTGTCCATGAAGAGTTCCGCATGGAATGCAGCGATATTAGGTATCGAAGCAGCCTTGGCAATCGGAACTGCAGGCGTCAGTGCTGCTCCATCTATGTATACAGATTTAGCTTTAAAAGCAACGGGTCGTCTCACACTAAACATAATACAAAAGTTTTTCTATAAGACGTTTGTTGCTATTGCTGATTATAGTATTAGAGAAGCTGGCATGATAGGACAATTCACATTGTCAAAAGTAGGTGCGGCTATAGTAACATCCGTAGCTACTCTTGGTGTTGGCATCATAGTAGGTTCGGGTGTTGATTATGCCCATTCAGATGTTGCGACCACCTATATAGCCAACCAAGTTAAGAAGATGTATACTCGACCTGGCACATGGGAACTTAATGGCCAATGGCTGATGAGAGAGGACGTGCAGGATGTGCCCCAAATGTACGTATCGTCTGTGAAAGACAAGGAAACGGTGACCATCTACAATGACATAGGCACAAGCAACGATGATTTCCACACTGTGGCTA
>CAVKQP010000351.1:0-2459 GCA_963658165.1 Clostridium sp. CAG:302
AAGTTCGGAGTTTCATCACATCATCGAGCGTCCCTTTCCTTTTTTCGCTTCTTCCCTTAGGAAACAAAAGCGAAATGGCAAGAATCTAATGGCATAAAATATGGAAATATCAGAACAAACAATCCAACAGGTGGAGCGATTCATCAAGAAAATTGCCCAAAAGTTCCCTGTAGCCGAGGTCGATGAAACTACGACTCTCACCGACATTCATGTAAGAGTTTCGCAAGACAGCGGCGAATTGCTGGCTTTCGATGATGACGACCAAGAGATTACTCGTTGTGTTGTCGAGCAATGGATTGAAAGCAAGGAAGAGAACTTTTACGAGGATGTGGCACGACTCTTGCGTGACATGCTTCGCAAGAATAGCGAGACTGTGGATAATCTTGGCATCTTGAAGCCTTACAGTTTTGTTCTGGAAGACGAGGACAAAGACCATCTTGGCGAACTCTATCTCGCTGACGATGACACGATTATCGTGGGAGGAGATTTGATGAAGAACCTTGACGAAGACCTCGACTCCTTCCTGGAAGATTTGATCAAGGACGAAAACTAAGCGTTTTGTTCCATCTATAAGTTTGAGAGAGTGTGTGTCATAAGTAATTTACGACACACACTCTTTTCATTTTCTTTTCGTCAAGATATAGATGATGACGGGAGCACCGAAGAAGGGCGTAATCGCATTGAGCGGAAGTATGCCATTCTCGCTAGGGAAATTGCAGACGAGATTGCACAATAGGCAGATGACCGCTCCCAACAACATCGTGAAAGGAAGCAGGAGGCGGTGATTGTCCGTAACTAGAATCATTCTTGCCAAATGGGGGGTCACCAAACCAACGAAAGCTATCGGTCCGCAAAAGGCTGTGACCACTGCCGTCAGCAATCCTGTCAACACAAGAAGATAAAAACGTGTTTTCCTCACTGCGACACCAAGACTTTGCGCATATTGTTCTCCCAAAAGCAAAGCATTGAGTGGCTTGACCATCAACAAGGACAAGAACAAACCCAGGAAAACGACCAAACCTAGCCAGGCGGTCTCCGCCATCGTCACATTGCCAAAACTTCCCATCCCCCAGACCGTATAAGACTTAACTCCCTCGGCTGTGGCAAAGAAGTTGAGAAGAGAGATGGCACTGCCTGCCAGATACCCTACCATGATGCCGATGATGAGCAAGACAACATGGTTTCTCACCCAAGCGGAAAACAAGGAGATAATGGCTATCACCACCATCGCCCCCAGGAAAGCCGCCAACGACACCGCCAGGAACCCTCCGAAAGCATATTCGCCCACAGAGAAACTGCCTCCCATACCAAGCATGACAAGAGCCACAGCCAGACTAGCCCCACTGCTGATGCCAAAGACATCGGGACCAGCCAAAGGATTGCGAAAGGTGGTTTGAAGCAAAAGTCCGCTCACCGACAAGGCCATGCCAGTCAACAAGGCTGTTATCGCCTGTGGCAAACGAGACTCCAAGACGATATAGCGCACAGACTCCCCTACCATGCCTTTGTCATTGCCCAGAAGAACCGCAACGACATCCTGCCATGGTATATGAACCGCCCCGATCAGCAAGTTCAAAACTAGCAATATCCCAATACCGATGACTGAGATGAAAAAATAGAAAAAACGCTTACTCATATCAGTAATATAAAAAAATAGGACTTGTTTCACAACAAATCCTATCACATACTTACTAAAACTAAATTAACCACTAAAAAAACTAATATTTTATTGCATAAACAATTTTGTTTTCGTTTGCAAAGATAACGCTTTTATCTGAATCCGCCAAATATTTCTGCATCTTTTTTGTGCAAAAATAGCTAAAAAGCGTATTCGGCATAAAATTCAAGATAAAAAGCATCATGTCATGAGCTAGGGCTAGAACTTGTAACCCAAGGTCACCAACACTTGGTGGCGATTATTCTTCACCTCTGTGACGGGTGCCACACAGTTGTAATCAGAGCTTGTATTATCATAATAGCTCATGAACGGATAGAAATCGCCTTTCTGCGCACTGTACTGATAGGCGACATCAAACACCCAATTGAGGTAATTGAAGCCCACACCAGCCGTGAAACGATTGGTTGCCTTCCAGTTGGTATAGTCGCTGGATGTGGCATACGCTGTGCCAGGTGAAGCTATGGACTGGTCACGATAGCCCGTCTCCTTGAACATCGGTGACACATAGTTGTAACCCAAACGGATGGCCATCATAGATACTGGCTTGTATTCCAAGCCGACTTTCACGGTGCTCACGCCTTTCAACGAAGACTGCGTGTTGTCGTTCATCGCATCGTCGCTGCTGCTAGTCTCGTAATAACCATCATACCAATCGTAGTAGCCGCCGTCCTTGATGCGGTTGTCCATGTGGTCGTACCAAGCATACTCATAGGTGGCACCCAGGGCGAGGTAATTGCCTACCGTATGTCCGAGGCTCACGCCAGCCTTCCAAGGAGTGTTC
>CAVKQP010000352.1:0-2449 GCA_963658165.1 Clostridium sp. CAG:302
TGTCCGTATGGTCAATGCAGTCGATTGCCTCTAGATATTCCTTCGGCAATAGATAGTCAGGATAAACAAACTGAATGTTCAGGTTCTCTTTCATCGCATAGCGTATGCCGTCCTTCAAGGTTTCAAGAGGCATCAGCCGTCGTTCCCTCCTATCGTTACGGTAGTGACAGAAAGAAACCGATGTGTCGTCCAACAGCACTACAAGATATTGTATCATGCCTCACCTCCTTCCTTTTCAAGTTTGCGATAGAGTTTGTTCCAATAATAGTTGTTGGCACGCACACGAGCCTTGTGCATCTTGCAGATAGCTGTGGCTCGTTGATAAATGGTGGGTGTGTCGGCAGCATCATAGTTCTCTCCTTGACACCAAGCACATCCTTCGGCCACTTCGCAGTCCACGCACTCCGGTGTTGATTGCGTGCATCTGTCCAAGGTCAAGAAAGGACGGAGCTTGTTTTTGTCGATACCATCATGTATGTTGCCTATAATCCACGCCTTTTTGCTGCGAAGCGAATACTGTGCGAAGCGAGTGCATGGATAAAAGTTGCCTTCCGCATCCACGGCTAGCATCATGCCTGCGCCACACCAGTTTTGGTTTTGAAGTTTACAGTCCAACGGCTTTCCCATGTGTTCCGAGAAGAACGAGCAGGCATAGTCCTTGTAATAGCCGCCGTCAATAATAGCGTCGGCAAGTTCGGTGAGTTGTTCCTCAAAGAGTGCGTCGTCACCCTCTTTCCAAACATCCTCAAACACGCAGTTGATATTCACCTCGTGGATGCCGAGACTATAGAGGTGCAGCACGCTCTCCTTTATATAAGGTATATCTGCACTGCTGATGGTCACTTTCGTTCCGGCACCAGGAAACTGCTTCAACCACAGCGGAATGTTCTTCACCACATCTTCATACGAACCTTTCTCATCCTCAGGTTTAGGCTGTATGCCTTGTTCCATCTCCTTTGTCTTCCAAATGCGGTTAAGGTCGTGTTTGCGCTTAGTTCCATCTATGGTGATGCCTATGCTCAGATGGTCAAGGTTCTTCTTGATAAATCGCTGCACCTTCTCCGTGCCGTAGTTGATGCCGTTGGTGGAAAACGAGAAGCGGTAGGAGTTGAACCAGTGATGATTCCTACGAAACATTTCCGTTTTGAGATAGTCGCATATCTTGTCAATCAGATCTATCTCCAAGAACGGTTCACCTCCGATGAAGTCCCAAATGACACTTTCCTCTTTCATGTCTTCCTCATGGTCGAGAATATAGTCTATTGCAGCCTTTGCTACCTCCCAGGACATCCGCTCTTTCGAGTTTTTGCCTACGAGGTAGCAATACTTACAAGCGAGCTGGCAGTCCTTGGTGACAATGAATGTGATGTTCTTTGCCATGCCGGACTGCCAAGCTCTACTTTCCGTATTTAGAAAGGATTGACTCGAGTTTTTGTTGCGCACTCTCATCTTCATCATCGTATTCTATATAGCCTTTGTCATTCAACAAATTAGCGGCTTGGAGATCTTTGATTAAATCCAAAGAGGTATTCTCATTTATCATTATCGAATATCGCTTTTTCATTTTTATCTATTATAACAGAAAGTTTGACAATTGGCAGTGCAACTACCATTACAAGCTCCTCTACAACCTGTCTGACATCCGTTTACGCAAGAGTCACGGCAAGAGGTCGTGCAATACCTATTACATCCACCACTACATGAACCATAGCAACTATCATTGCACCCATTTTCACATGAGTACGAACAGCCATAGTAGCAACCTGTTGCTTCCTCCGCAGCTTTTACAATACAAGGGGCACCAGCCAGAGCAATTGCGCCTAAAATAGGTAAAGTTCCTTTCGCAGCCTTCTTGAAAAAGTCTCTACGAGATTGGATTTCTTCATTTTTCTTATTATCTGCCATAATAAAAAACATTGTGCCTTGCAGACATTCCCAAGAATAGGCAATTAAAAAATAAGGTTAGGTATAGATACTAAAAAAGACGTGGGAGTCTCTACTTCTCGCTCATCCCAAGTCTTCAGGCTCTCGCATTGCCTCCGCTCCCAGGATAAGCAACACAGATAGCCCACGCCGTGACGTATTATAGTATACCACGCATACGACGCATCGTTGTTGTAGAAACGACAACACGTAATCATGTGAATGGATATAATACACCCATAGTGGACGTTCTCGTTGCAGTATCTTCAGGGAGCGAGTTCAAATGTGCGAGATTCGAAGACTCCAGATAACGTTCCGTAAACGTCCTTTACCAGTAAATAACCCACTCGCCCTTACAAACGGGCTATCTGAGTCGGGAACAAAAGTAAGGAATAAGTCTAAAAAAAACAAGCATTCATTCGGAAAAATATCGTAACTGCATCAAAAAGAGCAAAACCAAAGAGTAAACCGTATTGTTATTTTACTCAAGTTTCGGATTTATGCAAATGGTCTCAATGCTGTCGAT
>CAVKQP010000353.1:0-2413 GCA_963658165.1 Clostridium sp. CAG:302
GAAGAAGATAGAGGTTTATTACTTCACCAAGGAAACATCCGACCGCTTCTTCGCCACACGCAAGAACATTGACACCTCTTTCGACCGCAAGAGCATTGAGGAGAAGATAGCCGACACGGCCATACAGAAAATTATGTTGCGCCATTTGGAGCAATACGGCGACAAGGCGGAACTGGCCTTCTCGCCCGACGGCATCGACGAGATGAACCGCAACATTGTGAACCTCAACGGCGGCAAGCCACATCAACCTATATATAAGGTGCGCGTGTATGAAAAGGCGGACAAGTTTGCCGTGGGACAGACGGGCAACAAAGGTCGTAAGTTTGTGGAAGCTGCAAAGGGCACCAACCTCTTCTTCGCCGTATATGAAGAGGACACCATTGACAAGAAGACGGGTGAAGAGATAAAGAAACGTAGCTACAGAACTATCCCTCTCAATGAGGCTATTGACAAGATGAAGCAGGGGCTACCTCTTGATGAGCGTGCAGCGTTCATCCTTTCGCCCAACGACCTTGTGTATATTCCGACGGAAGAGGAGCGCAAAGCAGGCAAGGTGAATATGCCACTGGATAAGAAGAGGATATACAAGATGGTGGACTCTAATAAAACCACGGCAAACTTTATACCCTATTCTGTTGCTTCAGTGTTATTTTCTGTTTCAAAGGAAGACTCTGCCAGTTATTCTGGAATACAAAATGAATTTGGAGAAGGAAGTCCACAGTCGAAAAATCAAAAAGCTCTAAGTGGCGAGATGATAAAGGAAATCTGCATTCCAATAAAGGTTGACCGGTTGGGCAACATCATAAAAATGTAAGCAATGTAAGTCAGCAAAGTCTACCATAATCCACACGACTATGATTAAGAAAACGCTCTACTTTGGCAATCCTGCGTACCTTTCGCTACGCATGCAGCAAATGGTGATAAAACTTCCTGAGGTCGAAAAGCATAAAGACCTATCAAATGTGATAAAGGAGAACTCTGTCGTCACACGACCGATAGAGGATATCGGCATTGTCATCCTCGACAACAAGCAGATAACCCTCACGCAAGGTTTGCTTGAAGCCTTGCTTGAGAACAACTGTGCCGTGATAACTTGTGACAGCCACCGCATGCCCGTCGGACTGATGCTCCCTCTGTGTGGAAATACCATACAGAGCGAGCGTTTCCAATGCCAGATAGCGGCTTCGCAACCTTTGCGCAAACAGCTATGGCAACAGACCATAAAGGCGAAGATAGAAAACCAGGCACGGGTATTGTCCCTCTGTTCACAAGTGGAAGTAGGGTGTATGCAGCGGTGGAGTGAAGACGTGAAGAGCGGAGATGCAGGAAATTTAGAGGCGCGTGCTGCCGCTTACTATTGGAAGAACTTTTTCTCACCCATACCAACGCTCAAGGATTTCACACGCGACCGTGAAGGTATACCACCCAACAACCTACTAAACTATGGGTACGCCATCCTGCGCGCCGTTGTGGCGAGGGCGTTGGTAAGCAGTGGCATGTTGCCAACATTCGGCATACATCATCATAATCGCTACAATGCCTATTGCCTTGCCGATGACATCATGGAGCCTTTCCGCCCGTATGTAGACGAACTGGTGTTTGACATCGTCAAGAACCACTCCAGCGAAGACATGGAACTGACTAATGAAATCAAAGCCAGACTTCTCTCCATTCCTACACTTGATGTCGTAATCTCTGGTAAGCGTAGCCCGCTGATGGTTGGGGTGACACAAACCACAGCATCGCTCTATAAGTGCTTTAGTGGTGAGTTGAGACGCATAGCCTATCCTGAGAGATGAAGACTTGATAAAAAGAAAGCGCTGGCATTATGGACAAATTAAGTGAATACAGAATTATGTGGGTATTGGTATTTTTTGATTTGCCTACGGAAACGAAGAAGGACAAGCGTGCCTATGCTTTGTTTCGCAAACAGTTGCAGATGGATGGTTTCACCATGTTTCAGTTTTCCATCTACGTACGCCATTGTGCAAGCATGGCCAATGCTGAAGTTCATGTGAAGCGTGTGAAAAACTTCATGCCAGAGTATGGACATGTGGCTGTCATGTGCATCACTGACAAACAGTTTGAAAACATAGTAGTGTATCATGGTTCCAAGATTGCCAAGGTAAAGTCACAGCCTATGCAACTTGAACTATTCTAAAAATCTGTGAGCTTTGTCATTAGTTAGAAATCACAATCGGTAGTCCTGATCAAAGCTCAGCTCAATTGATACCTGATTTTCCTATTTCTAATTTTAATCATAAACACCTGACTATGAGCATAAAACTCATAGTCAGGTGTTGATGACCTTACAAAGGTACAAAATTCTTAGCAAATCACAACGATTTAATTGCACTTGCAAAAGTAAAAACGGGTGTTGATGACCTTACAAAGGTACAAAATTCTTAGCAAA
>CAVKQP010000354.1:0-2359 GCA_963658165.1 Clostridium sp. CAG:302
GTCCAATCTCTCTGCACACACGCATACGCTTAGAGAGCAAGTCCATCAACTGGTTGTCGAGGTCGTCTATCTGATGGCGTAGCGTATTGATACCCTCTGTGGTGACGGTCTCATCACGGATGACGAGCAGATTGAGAATGTAGTCGAGCACATCGGGAGTGACTTGTTGCTTGGCATCGCTCCATGCCTCGTCGGGTGAGCAGTGGCTCTCTACGATGAGTCCGTCGAGGCCCAAGTCCATGGCTTGTTGGCACAATGGAGCAATCAACTCGCGGCGACCGCCAATGTGTGAGGGGTCGCAGATGATGGGAAGGTTGGGGATGCGACGACGCAACTCGATGGGTATCTGCCACATAGGCGTATTGCGGTATATCTTCTTATCGTAGCTTGAGAAGCCGCGGTGGATGGCTGCCAAACGCTTGATGCCAGCTTGGTTGATGCGCTCTAAGGCTCCAATCCACAGCTCAAGGTCGGGATTGACGGGGTTTTTCACAAATACGGGTATGTCTACACCCTTGAGGCTGTCTGCCAAAGCCTGCATGGCGAATGGGTTTGCCGATGTACGCGCACCTACCCACAGTATGTCGAGACCATATTTCAAGCAGAGTTCCACATGCTCAGGTGTTGCTACCTCGGTGGAAACAAGCATACCTGTTTCTTTTTTCACGCGCTGCAACCAAGGCAAAGCCTTCTCGCCGTTACCCTCAAAGCCTCCTGGCTTAGTACGTGGCTTCCACACACCGGCACGAAACATGTGGCAGCCTTTGGCAGCCAGTTGCTGGGCGGTGGTCATCACTTGCTCTTCTGTCTCTGCCGAGCAAGGTCCGGCAATGACAAATGGGCGTTCGTTGTCACAGGGGAGATTTAATGGTTCTAATTGCAATTCCATATGATTTGTGTGTTTTAGTTGTTGTTTCTTGTTTATTTGAATACTTTCTTGATGCGTTCCAAAGCCTCTGCCATCTTCTCGTCCTTGGCACAGAGCGAGATGCGGATGTAGCGTTTACCGTTGCTACCAAAGATGAATCCTGGTGTGATGAATACGCGTGCTTCATGCAACACCTGCTCTGTGAGGTCTTCTACATCGGCATATTGCTTCGGTATCTTGCCCCAAAGGAACATGCCCACCTGTGCAGGGTCATAACTGCAACCGAGTGTCTGCATGATTTTCTCAGCAATGTCTCGACGGCGGCGATAGGTGTTGATGTTGGCTTCTTCGTGCCATGCCTCTGTGTTCTCGTTGAGGGCTTCTGCAGCAGCGAGCTGTATGCCACGGAAGGTACCGCTGTCTATGTTGCTCTTGATTTTGAGTATCCAACTGATGAAGGTAGGGTTGCTGGCGCACATACCCACACGCCATCCGGGCATGTTGTGGCTCTTGCTCATCGAATTGAACTCGATGCAGCAGTCTTTGGCGCCTTCCACCTGCAACAAGGAGCGGTGCTCGCGGTTGAGGATGAACGAGTAGGGATTGTCGTTGACCACTACGATGTGGTGCTTCTTGGCGAATGCTACCAGGCGTTCGTAGGTTTCCATGCGTGCGTTTCCGCCTGTAGGCATGTTGGGATAGTTGGTCCACATGAGCTTCACGTGGCTGAGATCCATCTGTTCCAGTTCGTCGAAGTCGGGCTGCCACCCGTTGTCTTCGCGCAGATTATAGTTTACCACCTTGGCACCGAGTATCTTGCTCAGCGAGGTATAGGTGGGATAACCAGGGTTAGGTACGAGAACCTCATCGCCGGGGTTGACGAAAGCAAGCGTGGTGTGCAATATTCCTTCCTTGCTGCCGATGAGTGGTTGTATCTCAGTGGCGGGGTCGAGCGTCACGCCATACCAGCGTTTGTAGAAATGGGCCATGGCTTGGCGCAGTTCGGGTGTACCCATCGTGGGCTGATAGCCATGTGCTGATGGTTGTTGTGCCACCTCGCAGAGTTTGTCTATGGTCTGTTGTGAGGGCGGCATATCAGGACTGCCTATTGCCAAACTGATGATGTCTTGTCCTTCGGCGTTGAGTTTCGCCACCTCTTTTAGCTTTCGGCTGAAGTAGTATTCTTGTACTTCAGCCAACCTATTTGCCGGTTGTATATCCATAATCTTGCGTTTGTTACATTTCATAAGCTTTATACTCACCCAAAATCTTGATGCTCTTGGTCAATGGGGTGATAGCATCAATGCTCTGGCGGTAGCGTGTCAGGTTGTTGTAGGTCACGTCTACATAGAACATATATTCCCATTCGTGCCCGATGATGGGCAGCGATTGTATCTTGGTGAGGTTGATGTCGTAGAAAGAAAGGATGGTGAGCACCTTGGAAAGAGAGCCTTCGTCGTGTGAGAGCGAGAACACCAAACTAGACTTATT
>CAVKQP010000355.1:0-2355 GCA_963658165.1 Clostridium sp. CAG:302
CCACCTTCTCATCCGTCACCACCTCAAGCCCAGTCTGCTTGGTTATCTCAGTGGCAACAGTCTTTAAGGCTTCGTCTACTTGGTGTTGAGTTTCAGCAGGTATCGTGTCGTAGGAAGCGAACACTTCCTTTATGGCTTCTTCCTTGCTTAGTGTCTCACGTGGTGTTTCACCAAGTTCCAACTGATGGTTCGTTGTCTTGCCACCCTGTACTGCATCAAAGTACTTGTTAATCAGACCCGTAAGCGTCTTTTGGTCTTTAAGTCCCTTGTACAATGCTGCGAGTTCGAGTTCAAAGGTACTAAATTCTTCTCTAACGGGCGCTTCTCCGAACAAAGATACGTTACCTTTTTCTATTTCTGCATTGACGGCGGCACGTGCTTCTGCCAAATTCTTTGCGTTGACGAATGCCGGAATATCCATCATTCGCATATAAGCATCAAACGAACGCAGAAGGTTCTTCTTTATCCTTGCCCCCTCAGGACTCTTTGTGTCACGTGGATATGTTGCCAACACCGCCTTTTGCGCATTATCGGGAAGATGATAGAATGCCGTTTCAGAAAGTCTGTCACCTTCAAACAATCCATCCTTCAACAAGTCCGTCAACCATATTCTAAGTGTTGTCTTGTCTTTTCTCAGTGTCTGCTCCTCAGTTGCAGTTATAACACCTTCTTGTGAAAGGAAATCAAGCACATCATCCGCATTGCGCACTATCAAGTCGCTTATCTTCGCATCATCAGAAAGTCCGCTTTGGCGCATAAGGATGCTCGCCACATTCTCCATTCTGTCACCAAGCATATTTATGACGGCACTTGTGCGAGGTGTTGCCTTACCGCCACTCTCAAACTCTTTCACGTCATGCTGACCAAGTTCCTTTGCAGTAGCATCGTCAACAGGCAATTCGTTCATGTAAACAGGACGCTTCATTTTGGCTATCTCCTCTGGGTCAAAGTTAAACCTCTCCGCATTGTCAATAAGCCATTGTTTGTAGATAGCCGCCTTTTCGGGATATTCATCATAGAGTCTTCGCAAGATTTCCACTCTATTGTGACCTTGTATTGTTTCGTGCCGTTCGTTCATACTTGGAGCACTCTCAATATAAGCATTGCCATCTCCGGTGATCTTTTCGGGATCAAAGTTCTTGAGCGCTTCGTCTTGACCCATCTGTGACGCATCGTCTGTTCTATCCTTAGGCTGCCAATCTTGACCGAAATGCAGAGGGTTCACTTGTCCGTTCTTGTGGCTTGCTTGCACGCTGTCTATCTCAACAACCTTTGCTCGTCCTTTCACGCTTAGTTTTGGAGCAAAGTCCACCTTCACTTCCCTACCATACACACCAGTTTGGTCTTCTTTCTTTTGACGGTCATACCTTACGTTGCCTTCTCCTATATGGTAGCCATCCTTGCGCCATTGTTCATACCTATTGCCCGTAGCACCTGTTCCACCTGCGGCATCAAAATTCTCTTTCTTCTTCATGGCATTCTTCACCATTGTAAAGAAATCAATATCTCTTTGGGCAGCACTTTCTGCGTCTTTCTTCTTAGCTTCCGCTTCAATGATGTCCGCATCATCGGCAGTGTAATCAACCTTTATCTTTTGGACTTTCTTCAAGGCGGTTTCTGCCTTCTTTATCTTTCCGTCAACCACCTTGTCTGCGTTCTCTCCGAAAGTCCTCCTTATCCATTCAGCGCCTTGCTCAGGTGTCATCTGAGTATAGTCTGCACTAACTCTACCCTTCTTGTCCTTAATCACAGGCACCTCCGTCCCATCCGCAAATGTTAAAACCCCACCTTCCTCTTGCGAATTTGAAGAATTGTTCTTATCTTTGCTTTCAGAAGAATTGTTGGGCGCAGCAAGCTCTGGCCCATTAGCACCATGAGAGGCTGACGTGGGATTGGTGGCGATTCCTTTTTCTTCCTTACTGCGATTATAATCTATGGCAGTTACTACCCATTTTTTATTTTTACCATCGAAATCTTTTCTAATTCCGACTCTAAAGCCGTCAAGGGATATAACGTATCTATTCTTATTATCTTGAATAACATTTCCTTCGTTGATGATTTTTTCTATCGCAGCAAATGCCTCTTCTTGCGTAGAAAAATCCTTTCCTTCTCCAACGTGTTTAATAAGAATATGAGATAGCCCCATATTTTCATCACCCCAAACTAAATCAATGTCACCCAAATCATCACGATGGAATACACCGAGCAAATCACCTTCATTGTGAATCATCAGAAAGTGAAACGCTTCCTTCGCTTTACCTTTGAATTGGTCATAGATATTACCAAATGCCCCTTTACTTATTGGCTTAATTTGCTCAAAAGGAACACCATTTACAGAATTGATTTCCTGCACGG
>CAVKQP010000356.1:0-2353 GCA_963658165.1 Clostridium sp. CAG:302
GTGTAAGTCCTTGCTAAATTCAGGGGGGGATATTTATGTCGTTCCCGGCATGGCAGATGCCTTTCGGCGGACACCAGCAAATTTGTAAAAGCCGTATCTTGTCCCACTTACCTTTCTTTCATCTTTTACCTACTCCTGTTTATAAGGCTCTATTGAAATTGGCTCATGAAGACGATGGGTGCATTCGTGAATTGTTGAGTATTAAGAAAACGAAATGTCCTATTGAATTGTTTGAAAGAGTGGCAAAAGAAGATTTCACCATTGTCAATTGGACGCCTTGGTTTATCAATCCCCATTATGAGATTAAGTTCGGGCTTAGTCCAAAAAGACTATATCGCTTCATAGGACATATTCCTTATGTTCGGAACTTTTTCACAACATCGTCATTTTACATATTAAAAACAAAAGAATAAACTATGGCTTATTTATTTTCATCAGAGTCCGTTTCAGAAGGACATCCTGATAAGGTATCTGACCAAATCTCAGATGTTTTACTTGACCAATTCTTGGCATACGACAAACACGCTCACTGTGCCATTGAGACTTTTTGTACAACAGGACAAGTTGTCATCATGGGTGAAGTGCGTTCCGATGCTTATGTAGATTTGCAAACCATTGCTCGTAACACCATTAAGAAGATAGGCTATACTAAGTCAGAATATCAGTTTGATGGTGATTCTTGTGGCGTGCTCACGGCTATCCATGAGCAAAGCGATGACATCAACCGTGGTGTTAGCCGTGAGGAAGATGAGGAACAAGGTGCAGGCGACCAAGGCATGATGTTTGGCTATGCCACTAATGAGACGGACAACTATATGCCCGTGTCTCTCGACTTAGCCCAGCTCATCATGCAGGAATTAGCTGCTATCCGTAAAGAAGGAAAAATGATGACATATCTTCGCCCCGATTCAAAAAGTCAAGTTACTATTGAATATTCAGATGACAATATTCCTCAACGCATTGATACGATTGTCGTTTCCACTCAACATGATGACTTCATCAAAAAAGCTAATGGCGAAGATGATGATGAAGCAATGCTTTCAAAAATTCGGGAGGATGTAATCAACATATTAATTCCTCGTGTAAAAAGCAAACTGAGTGATAAGGTCTTGGCACTATTTAATGATGACATTAAGTATTTCGTAAATCCTACAGGTAAGTTCGTTATCGGTGGCCCTCATGGAGATACTGGTTTGACTGGACGTAAAATCATCGTGGACACATACGGAGGAAAGGGTGCCCACGGTGGCGGTGCATTCTCGGGCAAAGACCCAAGCAAGGTTGACCGCTCGGCCGCATACGCCGCTCGTTACATTGCCAAGAATATGGTTGCCGCAGGTGTGGCAGATGAAATGCTGGTGCAACTAAGCTATGCCATTGGTGTGGCAGAACCTGTAAGCGTATATGTCAATACATACGGCCGCAGCCATGTGAATATGTCTGATGGGGAAATCGCCAAAGAAATCTCCAAGATGTTTGACCTTCGTCCAAAGGCTATTGAACGCACTTTGAAGTTGCGCCAACCTATGTATTTGGAAACTGCTGCGTATGGACACATGGGGCGTAAGAACGAAACTGTAGAAAAGATTTTCAGCAGCCGTTACCATGAAACCAAGACGGTACAAGTCGAACTTTTCACTTGGGAAAAGTTGGATAAAGTGGAAGAAATTAAAAAGCGATTTGGATTGAACATAAAGTAAACATTCTCCTCCACAAAAAAAGCAACTTCCGTTCTTCTTATCTGCATGAAAGTTAAGAAAAACGGAAGTTGCTTTTTTGTTAATCTACATTTTATTCCAACTCAATATATCCATCATCACCTTTTGACGATGAACTGCCACCCGATGTGGAACCACCGCTTGAAGAAGAACCACCACCGCTTGGGGTGCTACCACTACCATTGCTTGGAGTTTCCACTGCCGAACTACCCGAAGTAGATGGAGCGGAAGCCTTTTGGCCAAGTACCTCACGTTTGTAATGGGTAATCTCCGTATTGGCGTAGTCAATGAAAGCGGTATAATCCTTTTCGCCAAAGACGAGGGCAAGGGCATTCACCATTTTCACCAATGCACGGTAAGCGTCATCACTTGCTGTGCGAGCAGTTTTCAAAGCTCCAACAGTTACACCCATCTTCTCGTTGGTACGCTGCAAGGTAAGAGTTCTTACTCGCTCATTGGCTTCCTTCATGTTCGTAACAAAGGCGGTCAAACCTAACTTTGCAACCTGTGCAGAATACTTGTCCTCAAGGTCTGTGATAAAGTTTACCAAAAGACCTGTTTCCTTGTCAAGTTGGTCGGCAGTGTTAATCTTGTAGTCCTTGATGTGTTGAGTGAGAACCTTTGCTGCTTGCGCC
>CAVKQP010000357.1:0-2334 GCA_963658165.1 Clostridium sp. CAG:302
GAGTAGGCTAGCGCTTCTGCTAAGTTCAGATAAGCCTCGCCAGAACGGAGCCAAAAGAGAGAAGAAATGGGCCTTATTGTTGCTGCGTAGTTAAAATCGTAATAATAGGCATCGCTTGTGGCTTTCGCCTGTTGGGTTTCTGGCGCTTTTGTACAACCAACGAAATCACCATATGCCCAATACCATTGAGTCTTTCGCAAGTCATTGCTTGCATAGGAGTTGTACAAACTTTTGGTCAGCGTGATACCCATTCTTCCGTTATACAACATATTAGGTAGGTCATCGCCGCCCATTGAGAAGATGGTCTCAGGGTTGTCGGTGGTGGCAAACTTCGTCTTGACAGAATTAAGATCCTGCAATTGAGAACGAACCTTGATCACCTTTTGTGCATAGGCAATGGCTTTGTCCCAATCTTGCATATAGAGGTATACTCTACCCAACAACATTTGAGCAGAAATGGAGTCTGCACGATAGATGCTCTTCCGCTTGATGCTTCCTGCTGCATGCAATTCCTTTTCGGCAGCTTGCAAGTCTTCCACAATTTGTTTGTAACATTCCTCGACGGTGTTTCTTTTGAACTTGATGTCTTCCACTTCCTTAGAGGTCTTGAGGGGAACGGCAAGCGCAGTTGCAGCGGTATTGGGGTCATAGGGTTGCCCATACACGTTCGTTAGCCAGAAGTAGTAGAAAGCACGGAGGAAGTGGGCTTGCCCCTTTACGTAGTTGACGCCAGCAATTTCCTCGTCTTTGCTTTGAGGCACTTTTTCTGCACTCGCCAAGATGTTGTTAGCAACATTAATATATTTGTACATTGCTGTCCAGGTGGTGTTCTCAGTATAGAATGTGGTGAAATCTTCATTGGCTCCCAGACGGTCTTGCCATGTCATTTTCCCGAAATATTCGTGGCGGATGCCATATCCAAGGAAACTTCCTCCATTTTTTGTGGCATGGTCGTCTACTTCATCAGAAAACAGATGAAGGAACATGCCTGCATTGGAGTGGTTCTGAAAAGTGGTTCCCATATTAACCGGCATATAGCAATCACCAATAAGCAGTTCGTTCAAATCATTCCAAGAGCGCACATAGTCATGGTCTTGTGAATATTCTTCCAAGAAATCGCCACAACTTGTTGTGGTGAGGAGGGTTGAAAGTGCAATGATTATATTCTTTATTTTCATGTTGAGTTGTCTTTAGAAGTTGATGGAAATACCTAAGGTGTAGCTTGGTGTATCTCCAAGTTGGATTTCAGAGAATCCTCCTTGTGTAGGAGTCTGACCCTTCAGGGCTGAGTCGCACCAAGTGCAGAGGTTATATCCGCTCAGGGTGATGGCGAGTCGGTTGAGTCCGATTCTGTCCAACGTCTTGCGGTCAAACTCATAGGTAAGCGCCAAAGACGAGAGTTTGATATAGTTGGCACTGACCACACGGGCTGTGCTATAGTCATACATTGTCCAATAGTTGTCACCAAGGCGTGCACCAGTCCACTCTACACCATCGCTAGTCCAGTGGTTAGCGTAATTATAGTAGCCGGGGTCTCCCTTACCCATGACAGAAGGAATGGTGGTTGTTTTCTCGTCCCCAGGTTTTTGCCATCTCTTCAAGAAATCCTTGCTGATGTTCTTTTCGGAAGAAAAGGCAGAACCGCTACTAACTCCATCGAACAAACGGAACAAGCGAGTCTTTGCTCCCAAGTTGTAAAGGAAAGTAGATGTCAATCGCCATTGTTTGTAGGTGAATGTGTTGTTGATACTTCCCGTAATGTCGGGTTCACGTTTTCCCGATGCCACGAGCACTTTGGTGTAGGTGCTATATTCGTCACCGCCTACCAATTCTCCATGGCGCTCTTCCCAATCGTCGATGATCGGTCCACCATCGATGGGGCTGAGGCCAACGAAGCGATAGGAATAGAACGTTCCGATAGGTTGTCCTTGCACAACGGCATTACCTGTCAAGAAGTCGTTTCTAGTGTAGGTTTCTGCTCCTGGTGCGGTCTGAACTTTATTGTACACCTTAGACAGGTTGCCAGAGAAAATCCAGTAGAAATCTTTCCACTTGATAGGCGTTGCGGTCAAGGTGAAGTTGAAACCACTATTGGTAATTGTACCGGAATTCACCACATAGGAAGTGTAACCATTCACATCGGAAATGGTCTTGTTCATGAATGCGTCTGTGGTCTTCTTGTGGTAATATTCCATCTCGAACTGCAGACGGTTGTCAAAGAAACTAGATTCCAATCCGATGTTGGTAGAACGGGTCTTCTCCCATTTCAAATCGGGGTTGGCAAAATAAGCGACAGTAGAAGTCATCTCATTATAGAAGGAGTTCATATTGCCC
>CAVKQP010000358.1:0-2314 GCA_963658165.1 Clostridium sp. CAG:302
GCCCTATACTATGGAAACTTTGCCGGCAGTAGACACCGATGATATCATCAAGGAAGATGCAGAAGGCAAGGCGCTCACACCGCTTATCTATGCCATTCTCTGTGAGCGCCGCAAGGAACTCTTCTTGGAGGGCGACCGCTTTACGGAACTCAAACGCAACGGCAGACCAGAGTTCTGGGTCACGAACAAAGGTTTGAAATACACCACTTACAAGTTTATGTACACCTTTGCCTTGCCGGCAAGCGACATCCAACTGAATCCAGCATTGCAACAAAACCCAGGCTATACGGAGATAGAATACTAAAAGTAGCAGACTATGAAAAGATGTTTATTAATATTCGGTGTCGTGGCTTTGACAGCCACCCTATTCTCCTCGTGTGAGAAATACGATGAGGTGCCACCTACGCAGAAGACCAAGGGCACGAACTACAAACTTCCCGACCCGACAACCCTGTCGCAGGAAGATCGTGCCGTAATCAGTGCGCAAGAACAAGAGTACAACGAGAACGCTAAATAAGTATTAACTAAAAAAGTAGAAAAGATGAAGAAACTTTTTCCAATTTTGCTGATGTTGGTGGCAACCGTGTTCACCGCATGTAGCAGCGACGATGACAACACCTTCAAGGTGTCGTTTGAGAGTGCCAACTACACCCTCACTAAGGGTAGTTTGAACATCAACATCACAGCGGCCAACGCTCCTGCCACTGCCACAGATATTCCTGTGACCTTTGGTGGTACTGCCGTGAAGGGTGAGGATTACACCGTGTCGGCTGAGAAATACACCGTAGGTGGTAGTTCTGCAGTGACAACCATCACGCTAACCGCTAAAAACAACTTCACGGAAGCCAAGACTATCACCATGAGTTTGAGTGGTGCTGAGACGGGAGCTAACCCCACCACCACCATCAACCTCGGTGTGCAGGACAAGCGCCTCTACTCTTTCGCACAGAAGGCATACGTGCTCGGAAGTGAGACAGAGGTAGAGTTCGACCTGCTCAATATCAAGGACGGCTCGGCAATGGTTGCAGAGAATGATATTGAAGTGAGTGTCTATGCCGACCCATTGCTCTCTACAGCCGTAGAAGGCACCAACTATGAGTTTGAGAACAAGACCGCCGTTATTAAGAAAGGCGAGAGCAAGTGTACATTCAAGCTCAAGACATTGACTCTTGATGCTGCCAATAATGTGATTGTGGTGACCCCTCAGGTGACTGAGGCGGAAGGTTTTGTGGCAGGTGCGTTCCCAACAGCAACCGTAACCATGATTGGTAGCTATGCTTCCGACTTGCTCGGCACATGGGTGATGAACAAGATGGTGACCACTAAGGAAGATTTCATGAACATGTATTCTATCACAGAACAAGATGTTGCTGGTTATCCAACATTCAATGCAGAGGATACTTTCACCTTCTCTGGTGATGGCTCTACATCGGCTTATAAGTTGACTGCATCGCTCAAGTCTGAGTTGAAAAACTATTTCAAAGAGACTTCAGACTTCTCTATTGACAAGGAATACACAATTAGAGTAGGTGTGGGTGAGAAGAGAACAAATCAAATGCTGAAACTCAACAACGTGAACCGTTATTTCTCTGCCACACAACAGAGTGAAGACAAGGAAGCTTATATCGCCGTAAGAAACATCACAGATGAAACGACGGGTGAGACTTTGCTTGACGTTTACGTGCTTGACTACAATTCTAAGTCGTTCGCATATCCTATGTTTGATGACTATAGCATGTATGATGAAACGAAGCCAACTGCATGGTATGACGGAGTGTTCATCAACTTCACACTGAAGAAGAAACAATAAGCGATTGCAGAGGACGCTTTTTACCCACTAGGGTGCGTTGGCGCTTCCACTATAGTGCGTTGCCACTTCCACTATAGTGCATTGGCCAACGCACCCTAGTGCATTTTTTAATGGATTACTTTTTTAGCGGATGTTCATCGGATATTGAGAGAAACTCTGTAATTTTGCAGCAATTAGGTATCAAATTATATTAGAGGGTAAGACCTCTGGCAATAAAGAAAAATATGAAAGTAAAGAAACTACTCATTTCACTCTTCGTGGTCTTTGCCTGCGGCATCTTAGCCACAAGTACCATCTCGTGTTCAAACAACGGAAACGACACAGAAATCAACGACACAGAGGTGCTGAAAGAAGCCCTCATGAAGATTGCAAAGGACAATCCAGACGGCTTCACGGTGGACGCAACCACGCTAAAGCCCGTAACCAAGGGATTTGCCGTATCTGTTGAAGCCACGCAAAACAGTTTCGGCGAGGAGGGACTGGCAAAGGTAATAACGTATGTGA
>CAVKQP010000359.1:0-2143 GCA_963658165.1 Clostridium sp. CAG:302
AGGTGTTATCAGGTCTGCATCGTTTGCGCCATGGATAGTTCCCCAAGAATCACGATCAGAGTGAGGATACTCGGAAATTCCCACAACCAAAGCACGTTTCGTCTGCGCCTTTAAAGACGTAGTAACAAAAGATACGGCAAATACAAATATGAGACTCGCCATTATATAGATAATATGTGTATTTCTTCCCACCATTTCTGTTATACGTTTTTAGTCTCTTTTGCCTTCCATTCTATCTATGAAAGTCTCATAAATCAGAGGATAAGCATCAGAGGGATTAAGTTCTATCCCGAGCGTAGCAAGGACTGTATGTCATTGGTAAACACGTTTTGTTGTAAAAGTAATCATTTTCTAATTATTGGCAAAGTTATTCGTGCCAAAATCTTCATTCTTTAAATGTTTTTAATATGAGAAGTTAAACTAGTAACTACTCAGCATAGACACATTCTGTTAAATTGACGAAAATTTTATGTTTTTGTAGCGGGATATCATCGGACATTGATGGAAAATCTGTATATTTGCAAAAACATTATGAAGATGAAAAACTATAAGGAAGAAGCATTGAGATGCCTGCTCTGCGACAACGCACCATGCAGCGCTATGTGCAGCAACGGTGACCCCGCCCGTATGTTGCGCTCCATTCGATTCGACAACAGTGCCAACGCCGCCAAATGGATAGCGGACTGCACCAACGAGGAACTACTTGCTGCCGAGAAGGCTTGCCTACACTACGACCGTCCCATGGCAATTCGAGAGATAGCCGAAAGCCTCAAGGAACAGCAGATGACAGATGACAGTGCCGATTCGGTGAAAGATGCCAACGAACCGAGTCTTGAGATCGAATTCTGCGGCATAAAATGCGAAAATCCGTTTTTCCTCGCTTCCTCTGCCATCTGCACCAACTATGAGATGGTGGCAAGGGCGTTCGATGCGGGATGGGCCGGTGTGTACTATAAGTCTATCTGTCTGGAGGACATCCACGAGGTATCGCCACGCTTCGACTCCGTTTGCGAACAGGGACACCAAGGAGATTTCTACGGATTTCGCAATATGGAGCAACTCAGCGAGAACCCTGCCGAAGTGGATTTTGAGATACTCAGGAAGCTGAAGCAGGATTATCCCCACAAGGTGGTCATCGCAAGCATCATGGGGCAGACACTGCAAGACTGGGCGACACTTGCCCACATGGCTGAGGACGCAGGTGTGGATGCCGTGGAACTGAACTTCTCATGCCCGCAGATGGGACTTGAGGGGATGGGCAGCGACGTGGGACAGAACACGGAACTCGTGATGCATTACACCGCATACGTGAAGAACAGGGTGAATATACCTGTCATCGCCAAGATGACACCCAACATCACACAGATCAATGCGCCCGCCGTGGCATCATCGCTTGCCGGTGCCGATGCTATATCTGCCATCAACACGATCAAGAGCGTCACCATGTCCGACTCTTCCTTGGTGTCCCACCAGCGCACCATCTCGGGATATTCCGGACGCGCCATCAAGCCGATTGCTCTACGTTACATTCTCGAATTGGCGAAGAACCCAATATTGGAATTCACTCCCCTGAGCGGCATTGGCGGCATCGAGACATGGAGGGACGCACTGGAATTTTTGCAACTCGGATGTACCAACCTACAGGTGTGTACCTCCGTGATGCAATACGGCTTCCGTATCATTGACGACCTAAAGGAAGGTCTTGCCACTTATTTGAAGGGACGTGGACTGAAGAACCTCGACTGTGTCATCGGCGAAGAACTGAAGAACTTCGTCTTGCCTTCGGAAATGGACCGATCCACCGTTGTCTATCCGCAGATTGACCGCGACAAGTGTATCGGCTGTGGTAGATGCTACATATCGTGCAGCGATGGTGGACACCAGGCGATAACCTTCGGCAACGACCGCAAGCCGCACATCAATGGTGCGAAATGCGTGGGATGCCTATTGTGTCTCCACGTGTGTCCCACTGACTCCATCAAACCATCAAAACGAGTAAAGAAAAAATCAATAAAATAGTATGAAAGTTAAACAATTATTCATTTCCCTCTTAGTCGTTCTTGTAAGTTGCACCTTCTCCACAAGCTGCATCTCGTGTTCCAACAACGGAAACGACACAGAAATAGTAACCAACGACACCAAG
>CAVKQP010000360.1:0-2121 GCA_963658165.1 Clostridium sp. CAG:302
TCTCCCAATAGGTCATCCAAATATTCTCGCCAGTTATTGTGACGAAATAGTCGCTGATTTTTATGATATCTCGTTTCATACGCTTGTGGTTAGATGGTTTGACAAATGAAATTCTCTACCGAATGGATGCGCTGTGACAGCATCTCCATGTCATCGCTCAACTTCTGCGCCGTAATCTTGGCATAGATTTGCGTGCTTCGGATACTGGTGTGTCCCATCATCTTGGAGAGTGTCTCGATAGGCACACCGTTGGAGAGACAGACCGAGGTGGCAAAGCTATGGCGGGCCATGTGCCAGGTGACATTCTTCTCAATGCCACACTGCTTGGCAACCTGTTTTATATCATATTTACATACGCTATAGGCTGGTACTGGCAAAAGATGGTTGTCTTTAGCTAATCCGTCATACTTCTCAATGATATGCTTCGCCACATCCAACAGACGGATATTGCTGTCAACTCCTGTTTTCTGACGTGAGGTCTTAATCCATACGTGACCGTCAAAGGAAGTCTGTATATTGTCCTTTGTCAGATTTTTCATGTCCGTCCAACTCAGTCCAGTGAAACAGCAGAAGATGAACAGGTCACGGATAAGCTCGTATTTCTTTCTCGTGAACTGTCCGTTTATCATCATCTTTATTTCCTCCATTGTCAGGAAACCACGCTTCGTTTCTTCCTTGGTGATATGGTAGGCATAGAATGGGTCTCGTGCCAACCATCCATTGTTGATTGCCATGAAAATGATGCTTCTGAACGGCATCATATACGACCACACCGTATTGTTGCAGTGTCCTTTCTCTATTCGCAGGAATACTTCAAAATCTGTGATAAAGGCAGGAGTAAGCTCCTTCAAGGCTATGTCCTCCATCTTGTATCGCTGTTTGATGAACTCTGCCAAATGCTTGTACACCACTCTGTACTTCCAATAGCTGCGCAGGCTTTTCATCTTGCCGACAAGCTTCTCGTAGTCCTCGTTGTGCTGACGGAATACGGCGAGAAGCGTCTTGTGGTTCATGCCCATGCCAAGGTAAGAGTTGCGCACTTTCTCCGCCGTGACATAGCTGTCCTTGTCGCACACCTCTTGGTAAGCCTTGTTGATGCCCACACGAATCTTGTCCAACTTGCGGTTGGCCTCCTGTGCAACAATGCTTCGACCGCTCATGCGTCCGAGTTCCACGCTCCACATTTTCTCCTCCACGTCCAGCTTGCAACTGAACTGCGAAACCTTACCGTTTACGGTGATACGGCACATGAATGGAATCAGTCCGTTCTTCTTAGGCGCATTGCGCTTCAGATAGAATAACACTCTGAATGTTGATCTGCTCATAACTTTCTACTTTTTTAACTGTTTGCAAAAATACTATGTGCAGAGTCATTATCGCATTTGCAAATCCAAGCAGATGGAAGCATTAGAATCACCCACGGAAGAATCTTTCAAGTTTTCTTGCCAATCTCTTAATTTTTAGATACTTTTGCCGTATCATTCTTTGATTTTCGTCTCGTTCGTTATCCTCAAAAATCAGTAACGCTTTAGTAACGTAACCCTGTCTCAAACTGGCTTTTTTCTTGCTTTTGCTGTCTTTACAACAACGCAGTTTCGCCATTCTAATTCAGTCATTCTCAATGTTTTTGCTCCAAATCTTACTGATTTTCAACTTTTTGTTGTATCTTTGCAGTAGATAGGCGGCACTCGACAATTTGAAAGCCAGCTTTCATTGTCCTCGTTTGCACTATCTTTGCATAAGATAGGCGGCACTCGGCAATTTGAAAGCAAGCTTTCATTGCCCTCGTTTGCACTATCTTTGCATAATATTGTATGCGGCCGTGTTGCCAAAGCAAGCTCTGCAAATGCCGGCCACTTTCGATATTCGAACAATACACTTATGAACAAAGATAAGTTAGGACTTCTGTCAACCATAAAATATCCCGACGATTTGCGCAAGCTCGGCGTGGAGCAACTGCCCGAAGTGTGCAGCGAACTGCGTCGCGACATCGTGGACGAACTGTCGGTGAATCCCGGACACCTCGCCTCGTCGCTCGGGGTGGTGGAACTTACAGTGGCTCTGCACTACGTATTCGATACGCCCTACGACCGCATCGTGTGGGATGTGGGACACCAGGCC
>CAVKQP010000361.1:0-2102 GCA_963658165.1 Clostridium sp. CAG:302
GGCTACTCACAAGCGTAAGAAAAGATTAAGAAAGAACAGACATAAGAGCAAGTAAGCCTTGCTTCAGTCTATTCCGACTGAGGGGTATGTCAGAAAGGCCAGAACTTCATGACATACCCCGTTTTTTATTGAAAAACTAAGTTCAGAAAACAGAAAAATGACAAGCGAAGTAATCATCGACGTCCAACAGAAAGAGATATCCATCGCCCTACTTGAAGACAAGCGACTGGTGGAATATCAGAACGAACCAAGGTCGGCTTCATTCTCTGTAGGGAACATCTATGTGGCCAAGGTCAAGAAACTGATGCCTGGGCTCAACGCATGTTTCGTGGATGTGGGCTTTGAGCGCGACGCCTTTCTACATTATCTTGACTTAGGGAGCCAATTTAACTCTTATGCAAAATACCTCAAACAGGTAACCAGCGACAGAAAGAAACTTTATCCCATATCAAAAGCCAACCGACTGCCCGACCTCAAAAAAGACGGAAGCGTGCAAACTACGCTCACTGTAGGACAAGAAGTGTTGGTGCAAATCGTCAAAGAACCCATTTCGACCAAGGGACCGCGCCTCACAGGCGAACTCTCGTTTGCCGGACGTTTCCTTGTGCTCATGCCGTTTAACGATAAAGTTTCCGTTTCTTCCAAGATTAAAAGCGGTGAAGAACGCGCACGCCTCAAACAACTCATCCAGAGCATTAAGCCCAAGAACTTCGGCGTCATCGTCAGAACAGTGGCAGAAGGCAAACGGGTGGCTGAACTGGACTCCGAACTTCGTGTGCTCCTGAAGAGATGGCAAGACACCATCACAAAGGTGCAGAAAACCCAACAACGCCCCCAATTGGTATTCGAAGAAACCGGACGAGCCGTGGCTTTATTGCGCGACCTCTTCAATCCCACCTACGAGAACATCTACGTCAACGACGATGAAGTGTGCAAGGACGTGAAACACTATGTCTCACTCATAGCCCCTGAAAAGGCGGACATCGTGAAGCCCTACACTGGCAAAGTGCCCATCTTCGACAATTTTAACGTCACCAAGCAAATCAAGGCTTCGTTCGGAAAGACCGTCAACTACAAGCACGGCGCCTACCTCATTATTGAACACACAGAAGCCCTCCATGTGGTAGACGTAAACAGCGGTAATCGAACCCGTTCGGAAAATGGACAAGAAGCCAACGCACTCGACGTAAATCTCGGCGCAGCAGACGAGCTGGCACGCCAACTCCGACTGAGAGACATGGGCGGTATCATCGTGGTAGACTTCATCGACATGAACCTGGCAGAAGACCGGCAGATGCTCTACGAGCGCATGTGCAAGAACATGCAGAAGGATAGAGCACGTCACAACATACTGCCGCTCAGCAAGTTCGGGTTGATGCAAATCACACGTCAGCGCGTGCGTCCAGCCATGGATGTGAATGTAGAAGAAACCTGCCCCACCTGTTTCGGAAAAGGAAAAATCAAGTCAAGCATCCTTTTCACCGATCAATTAGAGAGGAAAATTGACTATCTTGTCAACAAGATTGGCGTTAAGAAATTCAACCTCCACGTGCATCCCTACGTTGCCGCCTACATTAATCAGGGCATAGTTTCCCTGAAACGCAAGTGGCAAATGAAATATGGATTTGGAGTACACGTCGTCCCCTCACAGAAATTAGCATTCTTGCAGTACGAATTCTACGACAACAAGAAGCAATTCATCGACATGAAAGAGGAAATAGAGACGAAGTAAAGACCTCTTACAACAATAAAGGCGCATCCCATTTGAGATGCGCCTTTATTGTTATATCGTTGGTCAAAACTGCCACCAATGCTTTTTCTTGTGATGACGACTATGGTTGTGGCCTGCCAGATCGACATCGGCAGGCAACAACTCTGCATATTTGCGATGCTGCTTAATCATCATATAAATGGTACCCCAGTCGGGAAGACCACCCAAGTTGCGGTCGTCGATAAACAGGTCGGCCTTCAACTTACGACTGAAATGTTCATTGGCTTCTTTGCTCTCCTCGGGATAATCACGATTAACGGCATAAAACTCCACGCCTCGTTCCTTGCACCATTCTACTGCCTCATCGAGAAGCGCACCTTCACGCACACTC
>CAVKQP010000362.1:0-2097 GCA_963658165.1 Clostridium sp. CAG:302
GAATGATAGGACGTTTCCTGCTTTAAATATCTTTGTTGTGTGTCGGAATTACTCAGAAATGGGTCGCTAAGTGGTAAAAAAAACGAGTTACCGACCTATTTCGAGACTTTTTTCTTGTTTTATTCAAAGAAAAGTCTTATCTTTGCGCCGTCAATTCGTGGAGTGTTTTCCACATAAACAGTATAATTATGATACAAGAAATCATAGGTCGTAAGGAGGAACAGCAGATTTTGCAAGACTGTTTAGACTCAAATAAGCCCGAATTTGTGGCAGTTTATGGTAGAAGGAGAATCGGGAAGACGTTTCTTGTGAAGCAATTTTTCAAGGAAAAGTTCGATTTTTACTTTACAGGTGCCTATCAAGCCACAAAGAAAGACCAACTTTTCAACTTCAAGATGACGTTGGAAAGCTATTCTGGCAAGGTGAGAAAGATGCCGCAAACATGGTTGGAGGCGTTTTATCAGCTTAAAGATTACCTTTCGTCACTTGGCGAGAGGCGAAAAGTTGTATTTATAGACGAGCTTCCTTGGTTTGATACCCCTCGTTCTAACTTCATCAGTGCCATCGAACTCTTTTGGAATCAGTGGGCTTCCGACCAAAATATCGTGTTGGTGGTATGTGGCTCTGCCACATCCTGGATGGTCAACAAGTTGCTTGGTGACAAGGGAGGACTTCATAATCGAGTGACGAGAAGCATCTATTTGGCACCTTTCACGTTGGGCGAAACGGAGGCGTTTTTGTCGCATAATCATATTGTTTTCAATCGTTATCAGATAGTGGAATGTTATATGATGCTCGGTGGAACACCATATTATCTTAACATGCTTCAGCCAAAATTGAGCTTGGCACAGAACATCAACAAACTGTTTTTCGAGGAAAATGCTGAACTGAAACGTGAGTTTGATTTCTTGTTCCGCTCGCTTTTCAAGGATAGTAAAAGCTATCGAAAGGTAGTGGAGCTGCTATCGAAACGTGCCAAGGGGATGACGAGACAAGAGCTTATAGAAGGTTGTAAGTTGGCAGACAATGGAAAGTTGACTGTTGTGTTGGACGACTTATGTAATTGTGATTTCATTCGCCGTTACACCTCTTATAATAAGAAGCAGCGTGACGTTATCTATCAGTTGACCGATCTTTTCTCTCTTTTCTATCTGAAATATGTGAGGGATTCCAATGGTATGGACGAGACTTTCTGGACGGATACCATTGACTCGCCCAGCCATCGTGCATGGTGTGGCTATGCTTTCGAGCAAGTTTGTTTGCATCATGTAAGGCAAATCAAGCGTGCCCTTGGCATTGAGGGAGTGCAATGCCAGGTGTGTTCCTGGACTGCTTCTGCGAAGGTGGGGGAAGAGGGAAGGAGAAAGGAAGGTGGTCAGATAGACTTGGTTATCGACCGCCGCGACCAGACCATCAATCTCTGCGAGATGAAGTTTTCCTTGCAACCATTTGAAATCACACCTTCTTATATGCAGCATCTCGTCGCTCGCCGTGAGTTGTTCCGTCAGGCCACTGCCACAAACAAGGCATTGCACCTCACTATGGTCACAACGTATGGCATAGTGAAGAATGCACAATACGGCATGATTCAGAGTGAGGTGACGATGGATGACTTGTTTGTGTGATGTTGCTTACTTAATGATGCGATAATAGTCCTCCTTGCGAGGCTTCACGGTGTGGGGATGAGCCGAAGCGTAGCCCAGTGACAAGGCACCCACGCCCATCAAACCCTCGGGGAGATTCCAATCTTTCATCAATTTCTTGCCCTCCTCGGTGGCAAACATGATGTCCTCGCGGTTGATCCAGCAAGAGGACAGACCGATGGAGTGGGCGGCAAGCATCATGTTGCCGAGAACCAATGAGCCGTCCTTCACATTGTTCGGGTCGTCCTCGCGGGCCAGTACGATGACGATGGTGGGCGCACCATAGTAGGGGTCGCTCTCCACGCCCATGGCTGCGGCGTTCATCTTGCGCAGTTGGTTGCAAGTCTCAGGGTTCTGCACGGCGATGATGAAAGGCTCCTGCGAGCCGTGGCCTGTGGCAGCCCATGTGCCAGCCTCCAGCACGGTTTTCAACTCCTCGTCGGTAATCTGGTCT
>CAVKQP010000363.1:0-2081 GCA_963658165.1 Clostridium sp. CAG:302
CGCGACAGCAGTTATACACGAAGTGAGGACTCTTCCAACCCAACACGTGCTTGGCACCTTCGGCCAACATGGCCTTGAAGCCCATCGAGGCTACCAATTCGCCGATGTCGTCGGAGTAGACGAGGCAAGAGTTACGGAACACTTTGGGGTCTTGACCAAAGAGCGACTTCACCTTCTTGCACAAGCGAGTTACTTCATCGCGGAAGGTATCTTCGTTGGCTAGGGAAGAGAAACCATGCGAATAGGGTTCTGCCAAGAACTCCACGCAACCCGTTTCGTTCAATTGCTGAAGAAGTTCAATGCACTGGGGCGCATGGTTTTCGAGTTGTTCGATGGCACAGCCCGACAACGAAATGGCACATTTGAATTCTCCAGGATTGGCTTTAGCCATTTCTATCAACGTCTGCAGAGCGGGCACGTAGGAACGTTCGGCCGTTTCGCTGATAGAGCGCGCATTTTCGTAGTCGTCGTAATAGTAATGATCCGTACCGATATCAAAGAAGCGATAGCGCTTCAAGTGAATATTCTGGTGTATTTCGAAATATAGACAAACAGTTTTCATGATTTAGTGTAGATTTATTTTTAAATCAGTTGGTTGTAGACATCGAATATGCGTTTGCCTACTTTTTCCCAGGTAATTTGGTTAACTTCGTTAATGCCTTCCACCTTCAAGTATTCGTGGAGCGACTCATTGGTGCAGATGGAGTACATGGCATCGGCCATGGCGTTGATGTCCCAATAGTCTGTTTTGATGCAGTTGTTCAATATCTCGGCACAACCGCTCTGCTTGGATATGATGGAGGGCACGCCACACTGCATGGCCTCTAGCGGGGAGATGCCGAAAGGCTCGCTCACCGAAGGCATGACGTAGACATCGGAATCGGCAAAAGCCTCATACACTTGTGCTCCTCGCATAAAGCCGGGGAAGTGGAAGCGGTCGGCAATGCCACGGGAGGCCACCATGTTAATCATGTCGTTCATCATGTCGCCCGAACCTGCCATGCAGAAGCGGATGTTGTGTGTGCGTTGCAACACAAGGGCAGCTGCTTCAACAAAGTATTCGGGTCCTTTTTGCATGGTGATGCGACCCAAGAAGGTAACCACTTTTTCTTTGCGACCGGCACGCTCCTTGCGCTTTTCCTCCACCATCGACAAGATGTCTTGCGAGAGGGGATAAACGGCATTGTGCATCGTAATCACCTTGTTGGGATTTTGATGGTAGTGGTTGATTACGGTTTGACGCGTCAGTTCGGACACGCACATGATGCAGTCGGCATGATCCATACCATCTTTTTCGATGCTATAGACGGTGGGGTTCACATGTCCACGTGAACGGTCAAAATCGGTGGCGTGCACATGAATAACCAATGGCTTTCCGCTCACACTCTTGGCATGGATGCCGGCGGGATAGGTGAGCCAGTCGTGTGCATGGATAATGTCATACTCTTGTTGGCGAGCAATGACGCCAGCCACGATGGAGTAGTTGTTGATTTCGTCTTGCAGATTGTCTGGATAGCGGCCAGAGAATTCAATGCAGCCCAAGTCGTTGGTTTGGCGGTAATTGAAATCGGCATAGATATGATCGCGCAGTTGGTAGTAGAGTTCGGGCGACATTTTGTTACCCAAACGGTTCTTCACGTAATCATAGTCGACATCACGCCACACGATGGGTGTTTCGCTCATACCGATAATGTTCATAAAACTTTTGTCTTCATCGCCCCAAGGACGTGGAAGGCAGAAAGTGATATGCATATCGGGCTGAAGAGACAACCCCTTGGTGATGCCGTAGCTGGCTGTTCCTAAACCACCGAGGATGTGAGGGGGAAATTCCCAGCCAAACATTAATACTTTCATAACTTGTTGATTTGTTGGTTGGAGAAATGTGCTATTACGTTCGGCGCGAGCTATTCGTTTAATCGACTGATTCATTGTTTACTAGTTCCTTATCATAGACTTCTCAGTACTACATTGGGGCTAGTTTCACTCCTTATATTATATAGGTGTCTTTCGGCACTTGTCAATCGATTATTTTGCAGCTACACAAGTTAGTTCATTTCTCGCTTATTCCATGGCATTATTAT
>CAVKQP010000364.1:0-2050 GCA_963658165.1 Clostridium sp. CAG:302
TGGGCAACTTCCAAATGGCTCTCAATCCGCAGATTACGAAGACCTATGCCAAGGGAGAGATGCAGGAGATGCACAAGCTGATGTTTCGCAGTGCCCGCTTCTCCTTCTTCCTGCTTTTCTTGCTGTCGTTGCCCGTGCTCTTCGAGACAGAGTTCATTCTGACGGTATGGTTGAAGACAGTGCCAGAGAATACGGTCACCTTCCTGCGCATCATGATTTGCACCTCACTCATCTATACTTGCGCCAACCCGATGATTGTGGCGAACCAAGCCACGGGCAAGGTGAAGAAATACCAAGCGGTGTGCGGCACCACGCTCATCATGATATTGCCCATCTCCTACGTGCTGTTGAAGTTGGGCTTGCCAGCCTATTCCGTCTTCATCGTCCATTTCGTGATGGAGTGCGTGTGTCAGGTGGCTCGCATGACGATGCTCCGTCCCTTGATAGGCTTGCGCCTTAGGGACTACTTCGTTCATGTCTATTCCAAGGTGTTCCTTGTGGTGGCAGTCTCTGCCATCTTGCCGGCAGTAATCTATAATATGATGCCCGACACCGTCCTTCGTTTCTTCGTAGTGTGCATAGCATGCGTCTACTCCGTCTCGCTCGTGGCATACAACCTCGGCTTGACCGCAAACGAAAAGGTGTTTGTGATGCAGAAAGCTAAGAACACCATCCTTAAAAAGATACATCATTAATAAATATAATAAGATGAAACCAAACGATTCAACCATTCAGATCACCCCCCCCTAATAGGAAGGGTAAGTCTTTGCTCCACAAGGCATTATTGGCTGTTGCTATAATTTCAGTCCTGTTCAATGTGTTGGCTATATTGCCATACGTACAACCTTATTACACAAAGTTCCAAAGGAAATATTTCCCAAAGGAACATTTCTCTAACCAGACTCCAGATAAGGAAGTACTTGACAGGGTATGCAAAGCAACAATAGCGTTAAGAGGAGTGAAGATGTCGATGGATGAACCGAAAGGGCTACCTGAGGATGTAAGGTCTCTGTTTCGCCCAAAACGAGGCACCACAGATACCAATAATTTCTTTACCTCTTACGCAATGGTGGGAATTTCCTATTATGCGATGGCGACCAAGGACTCTATGATGATGGATAAACTAAAGGAATCCATGACGTTTATAGATTCCAACACCCATTCGCTAAACTATCCTATCGAGAAAATAGACCAAGCAACCATAGGTTTGCTCCTGCTTAACCTTCATAAGTGGTATAAAGACGAGCAATATATGAAAGTAGCTCAAAACCTTTATTCCACTATAAAAAATATGAAGGACTCACAAGACAGAATCTTATATGTAGGTAAGGGTGCAAAGGTTGATTTTGTTGATGCTCTTGGAATGTATGTTCCCTTCTTCATGGAATATTTCAAAGCTACTAACGATTCATCTGCCTTGAAGATAGTCAACGACAATATGCAGCGTTATCAGCGATATGCCGTCAATCCTCTTACAGGAATCCCTGCACATGGCTACAACCTCAGCAATGGTGTGCCAGTGGGCAGTGCCAACTGGGGACGAGGCATAGGATGGTATCTTTTGGCTGCGGCGTTCTGTCCGCAGATGAAGGATGCTACGCTCGATAGGACGTTAAGCAAACTTGACTACACCCAGTTCCCTGGCGATAGCGAATCGTTCGACTCGTCCACTGCCCTTATGTTTGAAATCTACAAGCAGAGCAAAGACAAGAATAGAAAACTATCGTTGCGCTTCATCAAAAGCCATATCCTGACGGAGGGGTTTGTGGATGATTGCAGCGGTGACACCTATGGATTGAACAGCTACTCCCACACCTTTGGTGAGAGCGAACTATGCAATGGTCTTCTTCTGATGCTGGCGTCGAAATTCGACAACAGTCAATCAGAAAATGAAAAACTATAAAGCGTATTTTATCGGAATAGTATCGGGCATCGTCATTTCCATGACCTCCCTTCTGCTCATATCCAAGTATTACAAATCTTCTCCCGTAGACATTGTGAACAGCAATCCCGGTTGGGAGGGATGGCAACAGGAGCGTTACAAGTTCGG
>CAVKQP010000365.1:0-2034 GCA_963658165.1 Clostridium sp. CAG:302
AATTGATATGGACTATTCGAGAATATATTAAACCCACCGAACACGCTGCGTTCGAGATTAAAGATATTCAACCTCTTGTTATATACATACGTCTTGTTAGCTACAATCTTTGTCCACCCGAAGTAATCATCCACAGGTAACTGCTCTTGCTCTATGAGGTTGTTTAATACGTTATATCCTATAGTGGCTGGTTTTATTTTCTTTGCCGTCAACGCCGAATCGTCCGTCTTTATACTGAAAAGCCTATAAAACTGACTCTTACTAACCAACTCTTTGATAATTTCTCTATCACTTTTGTACTCAGGTTCTATAGTGCTTCGTGCCAAAGTCCGAAACCCCTTCATAGATTGCATATCTGCATCTGGGTAAAACCAGAAATAATCCCAGTGAGTCTCCTCATCAAAAGCTTCGTTTATATAGGGAGCCTTAAAGTACGATTCATTGTGAGAAGCGCTTGCCAACGTTGGAGTCCAGTTACCTTCAAGCTTAAACGTCATAACATCATCGCTTGCGAACACCACAAGTTCCTTGACTATATCAGTCCAATCAGCAAGATTATTTATGCTCGCCTGGAAATTTAAGCTCGCTACAACAGGAATATAAGCGTACGAAGATCTATATGGAGTTGCTTCGTCCGATTCTGACCACCCTCTAATTTCGGCATAAGAAACAGGCGTAAATCTACAATTCTTTGTGGAAGAAGGGTACATTGCCATTGGTGCAGATATTCTTGCATACGAGCCATCAAACAACTTTAGTGCATATCTGATAAAGAAAGGAAACATAAAATAGCCATCCTCTTTGAGTTTTTTTATTCTTCTCGAAACATGACCTTGAAGGGCATTGTTATAGTCATCAATCTTTTCTGTTTTCACAGAAAGTATATCATAGCGAGAGGAAGTATAATTCAACCACCAAGGATTTTCGTCAGTTCGCCTATCCTCTTTAAGTTCAGACACACCTTTTTCATTCGTCTCATAGCGTACCCAATGGGTATATCCGTCACACAACTCCGCAAGTTCGCAAGCTGTTTCTGTACTTGAAAGCATTGGGGCTTGTGTGTGCGTAAAATAGAATTCCATAGAAGGTGTAGGCAATTCCGTTCCAAGATTCTTATACTTTCCTCCTTTATAAAGGAGATAGTGTAATCCTTCGCTCGTAGAACATATCAAGGTGTTACCGATGCTATTGATGTTTTCCGCTCCGTTTCCACTAACAACGAACGTTTGTTTGCTACTGACATCTATTTTGCCATCTATTTTTTTGTAGCAAGCAATGCTCTTCGTACCTGTCTTGCAGATGATATTCTCGTAGTCCGCACCTTTATGCACATACATAACGGTATCGGAGATTGTCCCTATCTTTACAGGACTTTGTATCGCTTTCATTTCTCCGTTCGAGCAAATAAATCCCTCGCACTCCAGCAAGTCCGCATCCTCGCAAAGCAAATCGCTGGGGGTATTCGACATCCCCTTGGCGAAACTCAACGTCTTTCTTATTATATTCTTCTCCATAATCCCTTGTTGTTATTTTATATTTTTGCTGCGGAGTGAACACCGTCGCCCTCCGACTTCCTTTCTTTCTTCCTCCATTGCGGCTTCTCCATATCATTGGCACTCACCCAAAGACCGATTGCTGTACTCATCAGCACGTCATCGTGATTACCATTGCCTACGATATTACCAAGGCTTCCATCATCGTGTCGCTCATAGATGCGAAGCTCGTGATACATCTCCTTGTCAGGCTCATCCCAAAGCATATCATCTACGAATTGCTCCAAATTGTCTATGAGCCACCCCTTTGTTACCTTGTTCGTCTGAAAACCATACTTGGCAAGCACATTGTCGGAAACATCCTCGGGGCTTGTCGTGCGCTGGTATAGGTTGTCGTAGTAATCGGCAATCTCGTTCAAGATGCTGCCAAAGTGGTCACCCTCGGTATTATTGTTCTTCTCCCTATCGGCGGTATTACTCTCTATTACCAAGAGTGCATCATCGTAATAGTGAGCCAAGGCAGCAGCCATCCAAGCAAGCT
>CAVKQP010000366.1:0-2010 GCA_963658165.1 Clostridium sp. CAG:302
ACATCATGCCTTACATCACGGCTTCAATCGTGATCCAATTGTTGGGTATGGTTCTTCCATCGTTCCAAAAGTTGCAGCGTGAGGGCGAAAGCGGCCACATGAAGATTAACCAGTACACACGTTATCTCACTGTGCTGATTCTTCTTCTCCAGGCTCCAGCCTATTTGTTCAACTTGGAATATCAAGTTAACTCGGCTTCTCATGGCACATTGGCATTGACGTGGCTCGACAAGACCTATATGACGGTGATTCTCGCCGCTGGCTCCATGTTTATCATGTGGCTCGGTGAGCGCATCACTGACAAGGGCGTCGGCAACGGTATATCGTTTATCATCCTTATCGGTATCATCGCGCGTCTGCCAGGAGCGTTCCTCGAGGAGTTCACCGGCCGTATTACTTCGGCTCAGGGTGGCTTGGTAATGCTCGTCATTGAAATCGTTCTTTTGTTTGCTGTCATCCTCGGTGCAGTGCTTCTCGTGCAGGGTACCCGCAAGGTGCCTGTACAATATGCAAAACGCATTGTGGGCAACAAGCAATATGGCGGTGCGCGCCAGTACATTCCATTGAAGGTTAACGCAGCGGGTGTGATGCCTATCATCTTTGCTCAGGCAATCATGTTCATCCCGTTGACATTGGCAGGCTTCGGCTCTCGTGGCGAGGCAAGCGCCATAGTCAAGGCTCTCACCAACATGGAGGGTTTCTGGTATAATTTCATTTACTTCTTGATGATTGTAGCGTTTACGTATTTCTACACAGCAATCACTGTGCGCCCGACCCAGATGTCGGAGGATATGAAACGCAACAATGGATTTATCCCAGGCGTGAAGCCAGGCAAGAAAACTGCCGACTACCTCGACTCAATCATGTCGAGAATCACCCTTCCGGGATCAATCTTCTTGGGTATTGTGGCTATCATGCCGGCATTCGCAAGAATCTGCGGCGTGACTCACAGTTTTGCACAGTTCTTTGGTGGAACATCATTGCTGATTATGGTAGGTGTGGTGCTCGACACGCTCCAGCAGATTGAAAGCCATCTGTTGATGCACCACTATGACGGTTTGATGAAATCAGGAAAATTAAAAGGCCGTACCACTGGTTCGGGATATTAATTTGACGAGGACCAAAGATGATTTATCTGAAAACAGATGAAGAAATAGAGTTGATGCGTGTAAGTAATCTCCTGGTGGGGAAGACGCTCGGCGAATTGTCGAAGTGGATTGCACCAGGGATTACAACGCTGAAACTTGACAAGATAGCAGAAGAGTTCATTAGAGACAATGGCGGAATCCCTGGATTCCTCGGTTATGCAGGTTATCCCAACACACTCTGCGTTTCGGTCAACGAAACCATTGTGCACGGCATACCTTCCAACGCAACGCTCCGCGAGGGCGACATCGTGTCGATTGATTGTGGCGCCATCGTTGATGGCTACAACGGCGACTCAGCCTACACTTTTGCGGTGGGCGAAATCGAACCTCGTGTGCGTGAACTGCTCGACACCACAAAGGCAGCCCTCTACGAGGGTATAGCACAAGCGGTGGTGGGTAACCGCATCGGACACATCGGTAACGCAGTGCAGACCTATTGCGAAAAGCGCGGTTTCACTGTGGTGAGAGAGATGACCGGTCACGGCATTGGAAAGAAACTGCATGAAGAGCCTGCTGTGCCTAATTATGGTCGTCCCGGTGTGGGACCACTTATCAAGGAAGGCATGTGCATCGCCATCGAACCAATGATCAACATGGGCAGCCGCAACATCGTCATCGAGCGTGACGGCTGGACATGCCGCACTAAGGACCGCAAGCCATCGGCTCACTTCGAGCACACGGTAGCCATCCGCGGCGGCAAGGCTGAAATCCTTTCTTCATTCGAGTTTATTGAAGGAGAAACCCGACAATAGAACAACAAACAACGGTAAATCGCAATAAAAAAGAACTTATGTCAAAACAAGCAGCAATAGAACAGGACGGAGTGATTGCTGAGGCGTTGTCTAACGCAATGTTCCGTGTA
>CAVKQP010000367.1:0-2006 GCA_963658165.1 Clostridium sp. CAG:302
CACAGGTACGGCAAACCCCTAGTAAATACTGGGGGACGCTGTATTGGTGGCTTACTATAGAATTTCCTTCTTTGTCTATGTTCATCTATTGTGCCCATGGTATTATGTTAGAGCCAGTAGTGTCTTTGGGAAGACATTCCGGAATTGACTGTAAGACTATTGTCTTTTCGGGAAATATAATACTTACCGTGTTGCTGTGCATCATAGGATACATGATTCTCAAGCACTTGAAGCCCGCCTGGATAGGACGGATATTGATGGGTGGAAGAATTTGATGTTTTCCCTCAACTTAATACCTTGTTGCGACAGTTTTGAAAGTTGAACAAAGATACATTGTAAAGTAGTGATTTTATGTCACATCAATCATCAGATAACAACAAGCGGATAGCCAAGAACACGATGCTTCTCTATGTGAGGATGTTCGTGTTGATGGGTGTCAACTTATTTACTTCCAGGGTCGTGCTCCAATGCTTGGGAGTCGAAGACTTTGGTATATATGGCATTGTGGGAAGTGTGGTGACACTCTTCTCTTTCCTCAACTCTGCCATGTCTACCTGCACAAGTCGTTTCCTGAGCTTCTATATCGGAAAGGAAGACAACCAGATGGTGAACAAAGTGTTCTCGGCAAGTATGAACCTCTACTTGTTGGTGATGCTCATCATTTTTGTGCTTGCGGAGACCGTCGGACTGTATATGGTCAACTACGTGCTGAACATACCGCCAGGAAAGATGGTGGCGGCAAATATCGCCTACCAGTTCTCCATACTTACTTTCGGCACTTTCCTCATGAAGATACCCTACAATGCGGCTATCGTCTCCTATGAGCGGATGGACTTCTATGCCTGGCTCAGCATCGTAGATGTGATATTCAAACTTGGTGGAGTATATCTGCTGTACATATTCTCTTCACATAGATTGGCTCTGTACTCCATGATCATGTTTGTCATCAGTTCCGCGGTGACATTTGCTTATTATCTGTATTGTCACAGGAAGTTCCCCGACACGCATTATTGTGGCAAGGGCATTGACAAATCCCTGTACAAGCAACTGTTTGGCTTCAGCGGATGGTCCATGTTCTCGGGCATAGCCAACATGGGCGCCACCACGGGTGTCAATATGATACTCAACGTGTTCTGCGGCGTGACGGTCAATGCGGCCGTGAGCATAGCCAACCAGGTGAGCAATGCCATGTACTCCTTTGTGTCTAACTTCCAGACGGCGTTCACGCCCCAGATTACCAAGTTGTATGCCACGAACGAGAAAGATGCTTGCTATCGGTTGGTATACCACTCCAGCAAGTTCTCCTACTACTTGTTCGGGGTTCTCATTCTTCCTTTGATGATAGCCATGCCAGTACTGTTGACGATATGGTTGGGGACGGTGCCCCGATATGCGGTGGAGTTTACCAATCTGATATTGTTTTACATGCTCATAGATGCCTTGTTTTGTCCTTTGTGGCTTTTTGTTGATGCCACGGGGAGAATCAGGACTCATCAGATAGTGACCGGCCTCTTGATCCTTTCCAACTTCCCCATAGCCTATCTGTTGCAGTTGATGGATTTGTCGCCCAATAGCGTTTGGTATGCACGCATCGCCATCAATGTCGTAGCCAATGTCTTCAGGTTGGTATATATGCTGAAGGTGTTTCGGTTCCCTTCCGTCGCTTTCATGTCAAGGGTCTTGCTGCCGGTCTGTGTGACCACCGTCATCGTCGTACTCCCCACCTGTTATGCTTACCGCTTGTTTGACACTTCGTTTATCGGTACGGCAGCTTTCATCTGCCTGTCTTTCGTGTTTAGCACAGCCGTAGTTTATGCCGTCGGCATGACCACTACGGAGCGCCGCTTTATCAACAAGGCGATATTATCAAAAGTTACATCTAAGTTCCATTCATAAGCAATCTATATTTATGCCACAAGTTTCAGTTATCATACCTTGCTACAATTGCGAGGAGACTATAGACAAATGTCTGGACAGCCTTTGCCGCCAGACTTACACCGATTTTG
>CAVKQP010000368.1:0-2002 GCA_963658165.1 Clostridium sp. CAG:302
GATGGCGCTGAGCGTGAGGATGATTCGCTCTATGTTGTAGTCTGTGAACAGGTCTTGGATCATTTCGTTGTTGTCACAGTTGACGTAGGCGACGTTCTCATACTCTCGTCTCCCGAAATCCTTGAGGATATAGGTCTTTCCCACCTGTCTTGCTCCGAGTAGGATAAGAGGTTTTCTGTCCGCTCTATTTTTCCAAGCAATGAGGTCTTGCATGATAAATCTTTCCATAAGTTCTGGCTTTGGTTGCAAAGGTACTGAAAAACAATGGAATAGCAAACGATGTTACATTTTTATGAGGAACTTTATGGAGTACTAACACACTTTTATGAGGGACTTTTTGCGCTTTCTCTACATTTTTATGAGCGACATTCCACTATAACAAGGGTGTTATGTAGATGGAAAACTGCTGGATTTTATATAATGGTTTCCGATCAATGATGTACGGATGCAATATTACTGAATAACTGTAGTATACGCAAACATAGACTTATGCTGATGTGGCGAAGAGAAGGAAGAAGGCTTGTGATTTGTGTCTAATAGCTCTAAATATCTCTATTTCAGAAATTTCACCCCCCCGAAGGCTTGCGCTATCCGGAATTATTTGTAATTTTGCACAATTATATCAAAACGTTAACGTATGCAGATATACAACAACCATCACATTCATGTACCAGTTATGGGTTGCAAACTTGTATCAGTATTGGTGTTACTATTGTCGTTCGTGTCGGTCACCATGCGTGCCGATGACGCACCTACGCTGAACGATAGCAACTATTACGAAATCTCTACGGCTGCACAACTCAAGTGGTTTGCCGATAAGGTTAACTCTGGCAATCAGGACATCAATGGTGTGCTGACGGCAGACATCGACTTGAGTACGCTTGGAACCGAATATTGGACACCTATAGGCTTGGTGTCGCAGGAAACTTTGACAAGCAAACCTTTCAAGGGAAAGTTCAATGGGCAAGACCATGTGGTGCGCGGCTTGGTGCTTCGCAAGGCTGCTGCTAGTGGTCTCTTTGGTTACACCGAGGGCGCTACTATCAGCAATATCACATTGGTCAACACGCAGATGAAGGCTACACGCGATGAAAAGGTGGCTACCATCCAGTACGGCATAGGTGCTATGTGCGGTCTGGCGGCTTCTGGCACGAAGATTACCAATTGCCATGCGACGCTAACGGAGATGAACTACTTTATCAACGATGACAACATGCAGAAAGACATCGACTGCGTGGGTGGCATTGTGGGCGAACTGCGCAACTCTACCATCACCGACTGTACGGCCGATGGTTTTGTGCGTACCGATGGTAAAGAGGTTGGTGGTATTGTTGGCTTCATCAATGTGGGCTTGGTAAAGAACTGCCACTTGAAGGCTTTCGACACTGGTCACTCTTTGGTTCAGGGCCTCACTTATGTGGGTGGTATTGCAGGCTATCTGCAGGGGCGCAGTCAAGAAAATGCCATCGTAGACTGCACGGTGGCTGATAGTACAGAAGTGTTGGCTACTGGATGCTTTGAGGATGCCATTGCCCATGCCAATGATACTACGGCAAACACTATCTGCGGCAAGGATACCCTACTGACCGAAGCAGGCTTGTGGGATGGCTACTATGAGATATACACCCCAGTCCAACTCAAATGGTTTTCCTCAAAAGTCAATAGTGGGAGTACGTCCATCAAAGGAAAGTTGATGAACGACTTAAACATGAGACAAGCAGGAGGTTTTACTCCAATAGGAACAGAAGACAAACCTTTTGCTGGAGTGTTCGATGGTCAGAATCATACCATAGATTCCCTTTCGATCAATAGTCGTAAGTATGCTGGACTCTTTGGCTATGTAAAAGACGGAAGCATCATCAACCTTACCCTTGCCAACCCTTCACTCAATGCGGCTGACAATGATTATCAGGGCTTGGTAGTAGGATTCCTTACCCAAAATGAGGGGCATGCCACCCCGGTAGGTTATATAGAGAACTGTCATGTACAAAAAGGAAATCTT